>URER01000043.1 GCA_900547005.1 uncultured Prevotella sp. | reverse complement strand
GCCGTATCTAAAAGACGGAAATCATGGTGATAATGATTCTCTTTCATTCATCAGGGTATCGCTGCTTGAAGCATTTCTATCTCGAAAAGGTAATCATATATAATCTGTACCCTATATTTTTCCATTGAACCCCAATTGTTTTTGCGTAATATTTATTACCTTTGCATCCGATTTGCACTATCTGTGCAAACAAAATAGAAAAACACAAATAATAATCAACTTACAAATTATGGAAATCAACACAAAAAGTAAGCCGGCCGAGTATATGGCCTGCACGTCAACCAACTGCCCCCAGGCTTCCACCTGTCTAAGAGCGTGGGCATGGAATCACACCGACGACGACCCGCAAGTAATCAGAGTAGTCAACCCTAAGTATGCTGCCGCCGACGGAAACTGCCGCTACTATTGCAGCAACGCACCCCAACGCTTCGCCCGTGGCTTTGCCCACTTCCAAAAGCGGATGTTTCCTGACCAATACGACAAGTTCTGTTCAGCCTGCATTCAGCGTTTCGGACGCAATTCATACTTCATGCGCAGGCGCGGAGACACGCTCATGTCACCATCCGAGCAGCAGTTTATCCGTAGCCTTCTCAAGCAGATTGGAGCCCCGGAAGACTTAGATTTCACCGCCTATGAGCTACGCTGGAATTGGAACAACGATTAGGCCGTTGCAGTACTAAGCCCGAATTACTCGAGTACTAAAGCCAAAATACTCGAGTAATCAGGCCTGAAATACTCGAGTACTGAGCCTGAAATACTCGAGTACTAAAGCCGAAATACTCGAGTATCGCGCCAAAGTACTCCCGCAACGAAGTTTCCGCCATTCTGTCAGCAAATATCACACGCAGGACAGGCTACAGGGCAAACTCACGATTAAAGAAACTATACAATGTTAAAGTTGCGTAATTTAATAACGTTTATGCACAAGTTTGAAAATTTTATCATGTTTAATATTTAATTTTGCGGGCAGAAAATAACTTTTTGTCCGAAGACAATATTACGTAGCAGGACACGTCATTGCCGATAATGCCGTGATTACTGTAAGAGAACAGAGGTAGGCCGTGTCAGGCACGATCCGATTATAAAAGAATTGAAATCAAGACTGAAGCGAGAGCGAATTCGCCGGTCTATTTTTTATCTAACTAATTATTTATTATCAACTAATGAAAAAAACATTCTTTATTACTGCTTTTATGGCAGGAGCATTGTCTGTGTCGGCAGGAGTGGTAAATGTTGGTTCGGGTTCATATTCCGACCAATTCCCCGGCAAGGACGCGGCCGGCAGAAACGGTTATGTAACTGTGGCGCCACAAGTGAGCGGCAATGCCGCCAACCGCCCCATCCCCACAAACGACTGGTGGTGTAACGAACTGGTGAACAATCATGGCAAGAGTATGTTCAACTATCCCTGTGCCATACGTCCCGACGACAAAGGACTGACTATCATCAAGCCTTTCCTGCATCAGGGTACACCAGGCGACACTCCGCTGAGGGTTGGCCTCACAGGGTTGTCGAGTTCTAAAACCACCGTATGCGACCATAGCGACTGGGGCGTAACGCTCAGTTGGGGCGACATGGAGGCTACAATTCTTCAAGCCAATCCTATGGTCTGGTACACCCGCAAGAGCAATGCCGATGCCGAGGTGTATATGGATAACGGCAACATCTCGGTTGATGGCAATATTATCATCGTCACAAACAGCTATAACGGTGCCGCATACGCGGTATATGCCCCGGCAGGCTCTACGTGGAAGTTGAACGGACGCACCGCCACTTCGTCGCTCAACGGAAAGAACTATTTTGCATCCGTGATGCTGCCGGAGGGTGTGGATGCCACAACAGCAGCCCACAACTGGGCAAAATACGCATTTGTATTTCCGAAAGACACTCAAGCAAACTTTGAATATAACACCGCCACGGGCGAGGTTGTTACAACGTATGAGGTGAAAACCGACGTGAAGGAGGGCGACAACGACACGCCACTTTTGGGTATGCTGCCCCATCACTGGGCGCATCTTAAGGATGCGATAACACTTGAAAGCGGCACATATACCACCGTGCGCGGCACAATGAAGATGGTAAGCGCAAAGCAGTTCCGCACCACTCTCACCTTTCATGGCGTGCTGCCCACTCTGCCGGCTGCGCAGAATGCGGCTTCGGGATTCAGTCAGGAAGAGATGAACAGGCTGATGAATGATGTTATAAACAATGACGGATTGCAGGACTGGACCGACTCGTATAATGACGGTCAGTTGCTCAACCGGCTCGTACAGGTAGGTCGCATAGCTAAGGAGAGCGGCAACGAGGATGTGTTCAACGCTGTTTTCAATAAGGTAAAGGCTCGTGTGGAGAATTGGCTCACATACGACAATGGAGAGGTGGCGTTCCTTTTCTATTACCATAAGGACTGGAGCACACTCTTAGGTTATCCGGCAGGACATGGTCAGGACACCAACATCAACGACCATCACTTCCATTGGGGCTACATCATCAATGCTGCTGCATTCCTCACACAATATGATGCGAACTGGGCTGCGCAGTATGGCGAGATGGTAAACCTCCTCGTGCGCGACGCTGCCTCACATGACCGCAACGACACGATGTTCCCTTTCATGCGTAATTTCTCTCCATACGCCGGCCACTCCTGGGCCAACGGAATGGTGAGCGACACACCTATGGGACTGGGAATCGACCAGGAGTCAACCAGCGAGTCGATGCAATTTGCCTGCGCACTCATACATTGGGGAGCGGCGTCTGGCAATAAAGCCGTGCGCGATTTAGGTATCTATCTCTATGTTACAGAGCAGTCGGCCATCAATGAATATTGGTTTGATGTAGAGAAGCGTAATTTCTCGTCAGACTATAAAGATATTTTCGCCAGCCGTGTGTTCTCGAATTCGTATGACAGCCAGAACTTCTGGGGCGCGCCGATAGAAGGTTCGCTTGGTATTCAGATTTATCCCGTTCACGCCGGTTCGGTATATCTGGTTGACAACCGCGACTATGCAGCCAAATACTGGAACGAAATGGCAACAAAGACAGGAATCCTTAGCAACGCAGAGAGCGGCAATATATGGTATGACGCTTGGATTCGCTATTATGCCATGCTCAATCCGGAAGATGCCGTCAAGATGTATAACAAATGCACATTCCCATCCGTCTGGTATGACGAGCAGGGAACTCCGCATACCGCCAAAGGCTCTAAGTTTGGCGACTCTATGGCTCACACATACCAGTGGGTTCACGCTCTCGCGGCAATAGGTGTGCCAGATGCGCGCGTAACTGCCGACTCACCGCTCACGTCGGTGTTCATCAAGGACAACATCCGCACGTATGTGGCGCAGAACTATGGCGACACTGAGCAGATGGTGAAGTTCAGCGACGGTTTCACCCTTACGGTGCCGGCTCACTCTATGGCTCACGCTTCGGAAACCGCAGGTAGTGATGTTGAGCCTATCAAACCGATAAATCCAACAGATCCGACTGATCCGACTGACCCGACTGACCCAGATACGCCTTCTGTCCCGGGCAAGCCTACCACCCTCAAATTCAACGCTACCGATGCCAGCGAGGGCTCGTTCAGTGGCGGATACACAGTGATTATCACTCCAACAGCCAACTCGGCAAAGATAAGCGTCAAGTTTGACGGTACCTATAAAGGCTTCGCCGGCCCGTGGTTTCATAACCGCACCAACGGTTTTGAGGAAAAGGATATGACCAAAGATGGTGATATGTATTCTTACACCATTACAGGACTGAATCCGGGCGACAAGATTACATTCTCCATCAAGATTGCGTTTGCCGGCGGACTGGGCGAGACAAAGCATATCGAATACACCCTGCCGCTGCCCACAAACATACAGGACGTGGCGGATGTTGCGCCGCTCAAGATAGCGAATGGCAATATCACGGCCAACGGTTATGGCCGTTTGGACATCGTAACCACGACCGGTGCCATCATTCTGAGCCGTCAGGTGTCTGGCTCCGCCAACATCAGTCTTGAGAATCTATGTACAGGTGTATATATCGCACGATTCGACAACAAGGCCGTCAAGTTCGTGCGCTGACGACAATGTAGAATCACAATAAAAAACTCACCCTGAGTGCGCCGCTATTACGCGCCTTAGGGTGAGTTTCTTGTATAACGACATTGCAAAAGGCAACCTCTATATTACTTGAATAAACCATTCGCGGCTCTTACAGCCAGTCTTTAGCCTCGTGATAGTCAGCACGTACAAACATATTCTTATCAAACGCTTTTATTCCATCAATCGATTCCTCTACTCTATATTATTATATAATAATGTGGCGAAGCCTAATATAACGGAAAAAATTCGTCATTCTACATTTTAATTATTACCTTTGCAACTGAAAAAGATAACAGGAAAAAACTTCCACAACTTATATAAAAATAACGATTATGGTTCTTTTCTTTAAGACATCAAAAGAGAATGTAATTGCAACTGAGGTAGACCATCAGTTGAACGAAGACGAGATTAACGAACTGTGCTGGCTCTATGGCGATGCTGAATATCTGAAAGCGGATGAGCTGAAGGGATTTTTCGTAGGTCCGCGACGCGAGATGATTACGCCGTGGAGTACCAATGCGGTGGAAATCACGCAGAACATGAACCTGAAAGGCATTACGCGTATCGAGGAGTACTTCCCCGTGAGTTCGAAGGATGCCGAGCACGACACGATGCTTCAGCGTATGTATGACGGCATCGGACAGGATGTGTTCAGCGTTAACCACCAGCCGGAACCGATAAAGTATGTGGAAGACCTCGAGAAATTCAACGAGGAGGAAGGTCTCGCTCTCTCTCCCGAGGAGATAGAATACCTGAACAAGATTGAGAAAGAGAACGGACGACCGCTCACGGACTCTGAGATTTTCGGCTTCGCACAGATTAACTCGGAGCACTGCCGACACAAGATATTCGGCGGAACGTTTATCATCGACGGCAAGGAGATGGAGAGTTCGCTCTTCGCAATGATAAAGAAGACCACTGCCGAGAACCCCGGCAAGATTCTGTCTGCATATAAGGACAACGTGGCTTTCGCTCAGGGACCGGTCATCGAGCAGTTTGCGCCGGAGGATCAGACCACAAGCGACTACTTCCGCGTGAAGGAAATAGAGAGCGTCATCTCGCTGAAAGCCGAGACGCATAACTTCCCAACGACCGTGGAACCGTTCAACGGTGCGGCTACCGGAACGGGTGGTGAAATCCGTGACCGTATGGGTGGCGGTGTAGGCTCATGGCCGATAGCCGGAACTGCTGTGTATATGACATCTTATCCGAGACTCGAAGAAGCTCAATCCTCAAATTGTTCTCGCGACTGGGAAGATATTCTTCCCGTGCGCAAGTGGCTCTATCAGACTCCGGAGCAGATACTTATAAAGGCGTCGAACGGTGCTTCCGACTTCGGAAACAAGTTCGGCCAGCCGCTCATCTGCGGTTCGCTGCTTACTTTTGAACACAAGGAAGGCGACGAGAAGTATGCTTACGACAAAGTGATAATGCTCGCCGGCGGCGTGGGTTACGGCACCAAGCGCGACTGTTTGAAGAAAGAGCCGCAGAAAGGCAATAAGGTTGTGGTCGTAGGTGGCGACAACTACCGCATCGGACTGGGTGGCGGTAGTGTCTCTTCGGTTGATACGGGACGCTATAGCAACGGTATCGAGCTGAACGCCGTGCAGCGCGCGAACCCGGAAATGCAGAAACGCGCATACAATCTCGTGCGTGCTTTGGTCGAGGGCGACGACAATCCGGTTGTCTCTATACACGACCACGGCTCGGCAGGACACCTGAACTGTCTGTCGGAACTCGTAGAGGAGTGCGGCGGCGAGATAGATATGACGAAGTTGCCGATTGGTGACAAGACCCTTTCGGCAAAGGAGATAATAGCCAACGAGAGTCAGGAGCGCATGGGTCTGCTCATCGACGAGAAGCATCTGGAGCGCGTAAAGAAAATCGCCGAGCGCGAGCGCGCACCGCTGTATGTTGTCGGCGAGACCACGGGCGACGCTCATTTCTCGTTTGCTCAGGGCGATGGCGTGAAGCCGTTCGACCTCGACGTGGCTCAGATGTTCGGTCATTCTCCGAAGACTATTATGAAGGATGAGACCGTGGAACGTCTGTATGAGAATGTATGTTATGGTGAAGAGTTAAGAGTGAAGAGTGAAGAATCAAATAGCGAAAAGGATTCTGACTCAAAGCAAACGGATTCTTCACTCTTAACTCTTAACTCTTCACTCAAAAGATACCTCACCCGTGTGCTGCAACTTGAGGCTGTTGCCTGCAAGGACTGGCTGACAAACAAGGTAGACCGCAGCGTAACGGGTAAGATTGCGCGCCAGCAGTGTCAGGGCGAGATACAGCTTCCGCTGAGCGACTGCGGTGTCGTTGCGCTCGATTATCAGGGCAAGAAGGGTATCGCGACATCTCTCGGACACGCTCCGCAGGCAGGACTGGCATCGCCGGAGGCCGGTTCCGTGCTCTCCGTTGCCGAGGCTCTGACTAACATTGTGTGGGCTCCGATGGCTGAAGGCATGACGAGTCTGTCGCTCTCAGCCAACTGGATGTGGCCTTGCCGCTCGCAGAAGGGTGAGGATGCGCGCCTTTACAGCGCGGTAAGAGCATTGTCTGACTTCTGCTGTTCTATCGGCGTGAACGTGCCGACGGGTAAGGACTCGCTGTCAATGACGCAGCAATACCCAGACGGACAGAAGATTATCGCTCCGGGAACGGTCATCGTGAGTGCCGGAGGCGAGGTGAGCGACGTGCGCAAGGTTGTGTCGCCGGTACTCGTAAACGACAAGAACTCATCGCTTTATCATATCGACTTCTCATTCGACGAGCAGCGTTTGGGCGGCAGCGCGTTCGCTCAGAGCCTCGGAAAGGTGGGAAGCGACGTGCCGACAGTTAAGAATCCTGAGTATTTCGTCGACTGCTTCAATGCCGTTCAGGAACTTATAAACCGCGGTTTGGTTCTCGCCGGCCACGATATAAGCGCAGGCGGACTCATAACAACGCTCCTTGAGATGTGTTTTGCCAACAAAGAGGGCGGTATGCACATCAACCTGCACGATATCTGCGGCGGCGACATCATCAAGACATTGTTTGCCGAGAACCCGGGCGTTGTGATACAGGTGAACGACAAGCATAAGGAAGAGCTGGCAGAGGTGCTCGAGGAATACGGAGTCGGCTACGCAAAGATTGGCTACTCAACCCCGAAGGAGCGCAAACTCGTTATCAAGAAAGACGATTTCGTTGAGGAGTTCGACATCGATGAGCTGCGCGACGTATGGTATAAGACCTCTTATCTGCTCGACCGCAAGCAGAGCATGAACGGCATGGCGGCTGAACGTTACAAGAACTACAAGGCACAGCCGATAGAAATGAAGTTCAACAGCGACTTCACGGGTAAGCTCTCAAGCTATGGGCTTCCTGTAAGTGAAGAGTTAAGAGTGAAGAGTGAAGAATCAAATAGCAAAAAAGATTCTGACTCAGAGCAAACGGATTCTTCACTCTTAACTCTTAACTCTTCACTCCCCAAAGCCGCAATCATCCGCGAAAAGGGTACAAACGGCGAACGCGAGATGGCTTACTCGCTCTATCTCGCAGGCTTCGACGTGAAGGATGTGATGATGACAGACCTCATCAGTGGCCGCGAAACACTCGAAGACATAAACATGATAGTCTTCTGCGGAGGCTTCTCCAATTCAGATGTACTCGGTTCGGCAAAGGGATGGGCCGGTGCTTTCCTCTTCAATCCGAAGGCAAAGGAGGCTCTCGACAAGTTCTATGCACGTGAGGACACGCTGTCTCTCGGTATCTGCAACGGCTGTCAGTTGATGGTTGAGCTTAATCTCATCAATCCGGAGCACGAGAAACGCACCGCGATGTTGCACAACAACTCGCACAAGTTTGAGAGTTCGTTCCTCGGTTTGGATATTCCTCAGAATAACAGCGTGATGTTCGGAAGCCTCAGCGGCAACAAGCTGGGCATCTGGGTGGCTCACGGTGAGGGCAAGTTCAGCCTGCCGATGGGTGAGGATGCTTATAATATCGTGGCTAAATACAGCTACGCCGGCTATCCGGGCAACCCTAACGGCTCCGACTATAACGTTGCCGGTATCTGCTCGGCCGACGGCCGTCACCTCGCGATGATGCCTCACTTGGAGCGCGCCATCTTCCCGTGGCAGAACGCTTACTACCCGGCCGACCGCAAGAACGATGAGGTTACACCGTGGATTGAGGCCTTCGTCAATGCCCGCAAGTGGATTGAGGAGAAGACAAAATAATACTCTTGGCGTGTTTTCTGATATATTACAGACCTTATACTATAAGGCACATAATATATATATAAAGTACACATACATAATAAAAGGAAAGACTTTACGGGGTCTTTCCTTTTTTTGTTTACACTAACTCAAATATGTATCAGCACTCCCCACCCTGTCATATTTTCCCGTTTTTCTTCGTCTGTTACGCATATTTGGCGTACTTTTGCAATGAATTACAGGAAAAAGAAAGTAGGAAAGCAGATGAACAACGTATATATTGACAGTTTCAAGACATTCTTCAAGATTGGATTGTTTACCTTCGGAGGCGGCTACGCTATGATTCCGATGATAGAATCGGAAGTAGTCGACAAGAAGAAATGGGTGGAGAAGGAGGAATTTCTCGACATGATAGCCATCGCACAGAGCTGTCCGGGCGTGTTTGCCATCAACGCAAGCATCTTCATCGGATATAAGTTGCGCAAGACGCGTGGCGCAATCTGCACGAGTCTCGGCACTGCCCTGCCCTCGTTTCTCACCATCCTGCTCATCGCAATGTTCTTCCACAGCTTCATGGACGTGCCCTGGGTGGCAGCGATGTTCCGTGGAATACGCCCCGCCGTGGTGGCACTCATCGCCGTTCCGACGTTCAATCTCGCCAAGAGCGCGAAGATTTCACTGTCAAACTGCTGGATTCCCATCGTCAGTGCACTGCTAATCTGGGGCATCGGAGTGAACCCGATATACATCATCATCGCCGCGGGAATAGGAGGATACCTGTATGGAATAAGCAAATAAATCCACAACGCGCGCACAAAACCCACAGGAAAGTCATTCTAAACGACATTCACCACAAGTAAAAGGAAAAGCAATATGATATTCTTAGAACTGTTCTACACATTCATGCTCATAGGAGTGTTCGGCTTCGGAGGCGGCTACGGTATGCTGTCATTGATACAGACGGAGACCGTGATACGCCATCACTGGCTGTCATCGGCCGAGTTCACCAACATCGTGGCTATCTCACAGATGACTCCCGGACCGATAGGCATCAACTCGGCGACATACTGCGGCTATGCGGCCGTACACAACGCAGGCTACGGCAGCGGCATGGCTGTACTCGGAAGTGCGGTAGCAACGACTGCACTCGTGTTGCCGTCGCTCATCATGATGATACTGATAAGCAAGATGTTCATGAAATATATGAACACAATGGCGGTGCAGTCGGTCTTCACAGGCTTGCGTCCTGCTGTCGTCGGACTGCTTGGTGCAGCCACGCTCTTGCTCTGCAACGAGGAGAACTTCGGCCTTCCCACCCACAATCCGTGGCAGTTCTGGATTAGCATTGCGCTCTTCGCAGCCACATTCTACGGCACAAAGGTACTCAAAATCAATCCCATCCGCATGATTTGCTACGCTGCCGTAGCCGGATTGCTGTTGCTCTATTAACCGCAACGGCGCAATACGAGGAGAACATAAAAAGACAAGAGGGCATTTCAAAACGAAGTGCCCTCTTATTTTATTATATCCCGCGCAGCTTAGAAGTTGTACGGATATACTTTCAAATACTGTCCGTTAATCGTTGTATCGAGTTGCACAACCTCGCCGGTTGTAGTCTTCGCGTAGCAAGCGGCAATAATATCGTCCTCCGGTTCATCATAAACATACTTAAACAGATTTGCGAACTCGGCATCCGAAATGTTAAGTATGGTGTTTATAGCCGTTTCCACAAGATGTTTGTTGTCCGAACTGCGCGAATTAAGATATATCGCATGGTTTTGCCAGTAATATTCACCGTCATGCCTACGGTCAAAACGGATGCGGCCTTCACTTGCCGATGAAACGTATTCCGGTAACATACTAATGGATGTTACGCACATATATTTGTTTTCAAAGACTTTAGGAAACGCTATTTCTATGTATTTATGCCTATCCATGTCTGACGTAACATACGCCATGAAAGGCCTGTCAGAGTATTTGCCTTTACGGGAATAAAGTCTGTAACCGGGGAAATAGAAGTCCCCGTTGGGCTCTGCCACAAACTCTTCAAGGTCTGCAAGGTTTATTCCATCAGCCAGATTGCACACCTTTCCATGCGAGGCCGGTATATATCCCATCAGCGATTCGCCCCTCGGAATGGGATAATGCACCGTAAACAGCACCTTAATCCAATTGCCTGTTCTGCCATACATAGGCAGCAACTCTTCCCGGTCGGGGTTTGCGTCCTTTATAAACGTTCCCGTGCGACTGTTCTCTTTATATCGTCCGCGGTTTTCCGACTGATAGAACGGTATCGCCCTACTTTCCGGTGATTCCGCGTTTTCATACCATATCAGCATCTTTTCGGATTTCGGGTTTGGCGATTTCCGGAATACATCCCACGGGTCTATAACCTTAAAGAACTGTTTTGTAGTAGGATGTGCGAGCTTAAAGTTCTGTGCCTGCATCGTGAGAGAGGCGAGCAAGGCCATTCCGAGAAGTGTTATTTTCTTCATAATAGTCTGTTTTTATAAAAATATTTGTTTAGTATTATTATCTCGTTGCTAAATTAGCGAAAAACTTTCAGACATCAAAAGAAGTACAAAAAAAATGCAGAAAAATTAAAAAAAGTATTATATTTGCCATACTAATTCATATTTTAACTATTAACCATACAGCGACATGAAGAAAACAATTATCAATTTCGCGATGTTTGCCATCGCAGCTACGGTCTTTACGTCTTGCGGAAAGAGTCCTTCCACCTTTGGCGAAGGCCCGCAAATAGTGTTAGATGAAAAAGAAAAAATAGACGGATACATCGGAAAAGATGGAGAAAAGAAACTTGAAAGCGAAGAAAAGGAGAAAGCCATAGAGCTGTTCAAGGAGTTAAGGAAAGATGTAGGCGAAGCTAATAAAGACATAGAAGGAAAAGAAATCCCCTATACGGTAGAAGAAGGCGCACCGTTTAAGGTGGAAGGACAGTTGGTTATCAAGAGTTTCCAACCCGAAGAACTCAATTATGAGTTTTCCGGTTGTAAGATTATACCAGTAGAGGAGAATCTGATTAATCGTCTTAGAAGCTATATAGGAAAGGATGGATTCTTTAATGCCATCGCTGCTATATTCTTGGATGAGAACGGCGAGCCTCTGTTCTACGTAACAGACCTAAAACTTTTTTCACAGATAGACCAGGAAACTCTGGAATATGAGGGCGATTTTATTATACGAATTGAACCAAATCATCTGGAGGATGCGACAAAAGCGCGCAGTGTCGTATATGCCGACCCAGTCAATAGCAAACTTTACGATAAATGCAAAGAAAAAGAAAAGGAGCTCGGCGAACAATCTTCTGATTACTCAAAGAAATTTGCAGACTTATGGTATAACAGTAAATCTGACGAAGATTGACCCCTTGAAAGCCTCAAACGAGTATTATTTATAAGAACATAAAAAGGCCCTATCAAATCAATCACGGTTTGATAGGGCCTTTTTTGTTATTTATTTGAACTTATTTCATCATCACTTTCCTGCCGTCGTTGATATACACTCCGCTCTTTGCAGGCTTGCTGATGCGCTGGCCGTTAAGGCTAAACCACTTATTGGAGAGCGCATTTTTGTTAGCGTCGTCGCTGAGAGAAGGAGCCGAAATGCCGTCTATTCCGTCGAGGAAGTTCTTCATTTCATAGAACGCCGGCATGAATTTGCCCGTATTGCTGTTTACAAGCGGAGCATACCACCATCCATTCCATTGCGTCGTAGCCCACGGATAGGCGTTGTATTCCATCCACCACCAGAACAATCCCGTTACCTTGCTGTGCTTGTTGAGCATCGTGATAAGGTCTTTGGTAAAGTTCTGCTGGCCTGTTTCCGTTGCCGGATAAGTCTTAGTGTAGTCATAGTCAGGATTGTCGGGAATCCAAGAATAAGCATATCCCACCTCGACAATCATTATATCCTTATCCGAGAAGTTGCTCTCCAACGTGTTGAGAGCTGTTTCCAGCGTTGCAATATTCTTGTGCCAGATAGGATAATAGCTCAGTCCGATGATGTCGTAGTCAAGATTTGCGCTCTTCATCTTGTTATAGAAGTTTGTCAATACCGAAATGTCTGCCGCCCTTTCGGTGTGAATGATAATCTTTGCCTGCGGACAAACCTCACGACAAGCCTTACCGGCGTTCTTCAATAACGTAGTGAAGCGCATCCAGTTGGAAGCTGAGCTATTGATGTAGCACTTCTTTAATTGACTTTCGGCAGTACCGTATGCGCCCCAAAGCATACCGTAGCTTATCTCGTTGCCCGTCTGAATAAAGTCAGGCTCAGCTCCGGCGGCCTTCATCTGTTGCAGCGCATCCTTTGTATAATCATATATCTTCGTATTAAGTTGCTCATCATTCAAGCCCTCCCACGCTTTAGGCGTCCATTGCTTTGCCGGGTCGGCCCATGTATCGCTATAATGGAAGTCGAGCATCAGCTTGAAGCCCGCATCTTTTATACGCTTGCCGAGTGCTTTCACGTATTCCAAATCCTGACAGGCATTCGCATCCTTATCGCTTCCTGTGTAGTCAGATGGATTGACAAAGAGGCGCACACGCATGGCATTCATACCCTCCGTATTACAGAAAGGCAGGATATCGGCAATGTTTTTGCCGTCCTTATCAAGCCATGTCGGATTGGCTGTCTCGTTGGTCGGCAGCAACGAAATGTCACCGCCAAGAAAGCGTTGGGCATGACAGCACAAAGCCGTCATGCCCAACATTATGAAAAAAGTTAATTTACGTGTGTTCATATTATACTCGTGTTATTTCACTACGACCTTCCTGCCGTTGTGGATGTATATTCCCGGCTGCGTCGGCTTCGCAACGCGCACGCCACTCAACGTGTAGTAGGCGTTGTTTCCTGTAGCCGGCTTGTCTACCGTGATGTCTGCGATGCCTGTCATGGTAGATGTCACATCGGCAACGGCAATACAAGTGCCAGTTGTTCCGTTAACTCCGGTAATCTCGTAGTATGTGTCTTCTGTTATAGGACCGAGGTCGTTGCTCTGCGGTTTTTTGTCGCCTTGGTTGAAGATGATGTTGTATGCCTGTCCGCTCTTGCTGACATTAACAGTCTTGTAATACCACTTCTCGCCGTTTATTGTCTTTGTTTGAGTTTGAGCCTCTCCTGGCCATTTACCACCGGTGTAGTTCTTTCCGTCGTTATCCCAGCACCAGAAATATACAGGTGTGGTCCATTTCGGGTCTTTCAGATATATCGTTGCAGTGTGTGCCACAAACGGCTTGATAACGTATTCGCGTGTAACAATACCCGTTACCTGCCCGTTTACGAGCAAACCTACTTTCAGAGTGGTGGTGGTGCTTATATTTATCTTCGTTCCGCTTGCAACCTGTTTGCTCGATGCTGTCGGGCTGTTACCGTCGGTGGAATATACCAGCTTGGCTCCACTTTTATCCGAAACGGCTGTCAGAGTCACGTCGAAAGCCTCCTCGTATGTGCCTGAAGCCTTGTCTGCCCATGCCGTATTCGTTGAGTTCGACAGGTAATACCTGTAGTGATAACCTGTAAGGACTTTCGTGAACTGGGTTGATGGTACATAATCGTCAGCTTTTGAACCGACCACAACAATAAGATTTCCTTTCTCTCCGCTTGTCTGACCTGCAAAATAAGTGGCAATCGTATTGCGTAGTGCTACGGTTCTGCTATTGTTTGTTATACCGGCGGCTTTACGCGCATCAATCATAGCCTTTATCTCCTGCTTGTATGCTTTCCAGTGAGGCAGGAAAACGCACGGTGTTCCCGGCATGGCAAGCAAGTATGCATTGGCTGCAAGGGTGTCTTTACGGATTGGGTCTTGCTGTTCTGTTGCCGAACGGTACTGTGTGTCATGGTTCTCCACAAACGTAACGGAATACTGGCTATAACCGATTGTCTTCATAAGACTCGTGTTACTCAGTTTAGACCAATTGCTACCGCTTATGGCATCGCGCACTGTATAGCGGAACGGGAAGTCGAATGCGGCAGACATTATAGTGCCGTTATCCTTTGTTCCGTCTACCCAATTCTTCAAGGTTGTAGTGTTTCCGTCCCAATACTCGCCTACAGAGAACTTTGTTCCTGACGCCTTGTTATATTGTGCTGTAAAGGATGCCGAGTAGCCCTTGGTCATGTCATATCGGAAACCCGTATATCCCAAGTCCTCAAGCAGATATTTCAGATACGCATTGACGCATTTCTGCACGTTGGCGCTTTTGTGGTCGAGGTCACGGCAGGCGCTCCAATCCTCCCCTGTGTCATTGTTTGAGCTTATGGAGATGCCCTTGCCCGTAGCCCAAGTCTTCGTCTTTCCGCCATCATCATTAGCGCAGATGTCTGTCGGCAACATCTGGTATGTCACGCCGTTATAAGTTTCTGCGGGATAGTCAACCCACGAACCGCCTACACCAAGATTATTGCGGTGGTTGATAACAACGTCGGCTATTGTGCCAAGACCTTTTGCCTTGAAAGTTTTTATCATTGAGCGGAGTTGTGCTTCAGTACCAAACGAACTGTTCTGCTTGAAGTAATAGACTGGCATATATCCCATATTGTTATACGGACTATTGCAGTCACCACTCTGTGGAATCCATATCAGCGAGAAGTATTGTGCGAGTTCATCGCTTTGTTTCTCGAGGTTTGTCCATTGTGTGTCTGTGTACGAGTCCCACGAGAAGCCTTGCAGCATCACACCACCATAGTTTGCAGGCCATCCCTGTGCAAGGGCAGACACCGCGATGAAGATTGTTAAAATCGTTGAGTAAATTCTTTTCATATTTAGCTGTTTTATTTATTTTATGCAAACGGGCGCAAAGAGAATTTATTCTCAATTTGCCGAGTGCAGATTATCTTATGCAAAGATAATGCAAACGAGCGCAAAGAGAATGTATTCTCAGTTTGCCGAGTGCAGCTTATCTTATGCAAAGATAGTCGTTTATTCATTTACTTTATGTTAATTGATTTACATCAACATAAAAATTTTGTGCAATCGATTGCAAATAAGGTTATAAGGTCGTGAGGTTTCAGGTTATGAGGTGAGATTACCGGGAAAACATATTTCACCTTATGACCTTAAAACCTCATAACCTGAAAGCGAAGCGACCTAAAAGCGAAGCGACCTTAAAAATAATTTTTCTTTACAATCAGAAATCGATTCTCTCGTGCTAACGAACGTTAAATATAGGTCTCGTTACTCATTTCCGACCGTTTTCCGGCCTCAAAAACCTCAACTCAAAACTCAAAATTCGTAACTCAAAATTCCAAAACGGCCTCCGTTAGAAAAAAATCGGGTCATTTTTCTTCAAAAATTGTCGTCCTCCGAAACACTAAAAAATGCCGTTTTTACCCGATTTAACGTTTGTTAGCTTTCAAAAGTGGCACTTTTAGAGTCCGTTTTAGGCCGTTTTGGAGTGCAACGGGATAGGTTTTGAAGGCCAAAAGTGCCTCCGTTGGCGTCTAACGGAGCCTCCGTTGCAATTTAACGGGGCTTTTTTGAGGGGCTAAAACGGGTGTTTTTGCGATAAAACGGGGTAAATATTTGATAATCAGAGTTTTAGCCCAAAATTAGCTAAAATGCCGTATTTTTGCGTTTTTGAGTGCAGGAGAAGTTTCGTTTGAAAATCAGCGAATTTTCAAGCGTTATTTGTAAAATTTTCCGACAGTAAAAAAGAACACTATTATGGCTCAACGGAAAAAATATAGGGGACAGATTATATTTGATTAAATTATTTCTTACCACAGAGGCACAGAGGACACGGAGCTTTATCCAGCCGGTAATATTTGCTCACAGAGCAGATGCCTGCGGCATCAGGAGGACACAGAGATTACAAGAATTTTGGAGGCAATGAGATGAATTGCCGGCTCCGTGTACTCTATGCCTTCAGATATATGCTCTGAGTTTGTAATGACATATAAGTCTCTGTGCGCACTGTGCCTCTGTGGTGAACGTAATCCTCAGGATTTATCGGGTGAGGCGTAGTTTTTAAAAAACTTGTAAAGAGTTTCTTGGCTGTATGATAAAAATGATGTAACTTTATTCCCGATTATCAACTTTCATATAATTATTTTCCAACCGCCCACACAAAGCCAAGACACACCTATATATAATAGGCGGCGGAAGCGACATATAACAGAGAATAACTAACAATACCAAAATAACGAAATCTATGAAAAAGAAAACATTGGGTGTCATCGCGACACTCCTGATTGCCTCCACACAGATGTGGGGACAGTCTGTATGGAACGCCGGACATCTCGCACAGGTGAGGCAATCCATAGAAAAACCGTTCTATTCTGCCGCCTACAAGAAACTGAAAGCTGAAGCCGACAGTCTATTAGAGGTTCAGCCGCTGTCTGTGATGATGAAAGAGAAGACACCGGCGAGCGGCGACAAGCATGACTACATGAGTCAGGCGCGATACACATGGCCTGACCCGGCAAAGCCTGACGGTCTGCCTTACATCACACGCGACGGCATAACCAATCCCGAAATCGAAAAACTGGACCGCAACAGGCTCGGCTCGACGGCTCACAACGTGACTGTACTGTCGCTGGCGTGGTATCTGAGCAACGACGAGCGATATGCCAAGAAAGCCACGGAACTGATACGCGTATGGTTCATCGACAAGGAGACGCGCATGAATCCTAACCTGAACTATGCGCAGATGATACCGGGACACAACAACGGAAAGGGGCAATATTACGGTCTGATAGACACTTACTCATTTGTTGAGATGCTCGACGCGGTGGCATTGCTCGAACAGTCGAAGTCGTTCACCGCCAAAGACAGCAAGCAACTGAAGGCCTGGTTCGGCAAGCTCGCCACATGGATGCTGACGAGCGAGCAGGGAAAGAAGGATGCCGAGAGCAAGAACAATCACGGGGTGGCATACGATGCGCAGATAATAGCGTTCTCGCTATACAGCGGCAACGTGAAGAAAGCGAAGGAGGTGATAGCGGCATTCCCCGAGAAGCGCATCTTCACGCAGATTGAACCCGACGGAAAACAGCCAGAGGAACTGCGCCGCACTCTCGCGTTCCATTACTCGCAGTACAATCTCACCCACATCATCGACGTAATACTCATGGCTAAGAAACTGGGAACCGACCTCGCCTGCGCTACTTCCGCCGACGGACGCAGTTTCCATAAAGCTATGGATTTCCTCGCTTCATATACGGGCAAGCCACTCGCCGAGTGGCCCTACAAGCAGATAAGCGGTATGGAACAGGCGCAGCAGAACTTCTGCAAAGACCTGTATCGGACGGCGGCGTATGTCTGCGGAGGCTCATGCCCGAGGGAAAAGCAGGTGTGCGAAAAGAAGGCGGAGATGCGTAAGGAACGCGCAGCACGCTATATGAATATTTATATGGGCAACCGGGTGCTCGACTTCAGCGACATATTCAATTTAGTTTACTTCCAGCCTACCGACGTAGACGATGCATACGCATTCTCGGCAGGCCAGTTGGCATTCGCAATGGAGTGCGCCGACAAAGCCAAGAATGAGAAAGAGAACGCCATGAACCGGCGCGTTGAGCCACGGAGCATCAACCCCGACGGTTCTTTAGCAATGGTTCATCCGCACGACTGGTGTTCGGGCTTCTTCCCCGGCAGTCTGTGGCAGATGTATGACTACACCCGAGACGACTTCTGGCGGCAGTCGGCAATAAGCTGGACGTGGCCTATCGAGGAGGCTAAATCGTTCAAGCACACTCACGACCTGGGCTTCATGATGTATGACAGTTTCGGGAAAGCATACGAGCTGACAGGCGAACGGTCATATAAGGATGTGGTTCTGACGAGTGCGAAGACTCTTCTGGAGCGTTTCAACCCTACAATAGGCTGCATCCGTTCGTGGGATCACAGCCAAGACAAGTGGCACTTCCCTGTCATAATCGACAACATGATGAACCTTGAGATGATGTTCCGTGCGACCCAACTCACAGGCGACTCTGCTTATTGGAAGGTGGCCGTGACCCATGCCAACACCACTATAAAGAACCATTTCCGCCCCGATTACTCGTCATATCATTTGGTTGACTATTACCCGACAACGGGAGATGTACATCTGAAGCAGACCTGCCAGGGCTATTCGGACGACTCGTTCTGGAGCCGCGGACAAAGTTGGGGACTCTACGGATATACCATGTGCTATCGCTTCACGCACGACCCGGCCTACTTGAAGCAGGCCGTAGGCATCGCAGAGTTTTGGCTCGGTCTGCCCAATATGCCTGCCGATGCCATTCCTTACTGGGACATGAAGGCGCCGGAGGTGGTGGACTGTACGGCGGATAACTACAACAAGAGCGTGGCACGCGACGCATCGGCCGGCGCAATCGTTGCATCAGCACTCTATGAACTGTCAACCTACGTTCCTGCCGACAAGGCTCTGCGCTACCGGGCCTTTGCCGACAGGATTATAGACAGCCTCAATGAAAGCTACCGGACGGCTCCGGGAACTAACTATGGTTTCCTACTGCTCCATTCCACGGGGTTCCATCAGGCCAACAGCGAGGTTGATGTGCCGCTCTGTTACGCCGACTATTACTACCTCGAGGCTCTGAAACACAAGCAAATACTCGATGCGAAGTAATGCAGAAGTGATGTTTCCGCAACGCGACGGCAATGCGTCTTAATCTGTTTTACATCAGTTTATTTTGCAATAAAAGGAACTAAAAGGTACAAAAAAACTGGCTGGCTGTCGCTCATAACGACAGCCAGCCAGTTTCATGTTTAATATATGAGCCTTTTAGGCCGGTTTAATACTCGTCCTCGTTGAAGAGGAAATCGTCTTTTGTGGGATAATCGGGCCATATATCCTCGATGGTCTCGTAGACATCGCCCTCGTCCTCTATCTCCTGCAAGTTCTCCAAGACCTCAAGCGGTGCGCCGGAACGAATAGCATAGTCTATCAACTCTTCCTTCGTTGCAGGCCAGGGCGCATCTTCAAGTTTTGAAGCCAATTCAAGTGTCCAATACATAACTGTTATTCTTTAATTATTATTATATTCCGATTAGGCTACAAAAATACGAATTTTATTATTATCTGCAAGTTTTAGAGATAGTTTTTTCGGGTATTTTGTCAATAAAATTTAATTTACGGGCAAGCACGAAAAGATAATCGGAAAGTCGGTTGACATATATTATAACTACGTGGGGCACGGGACGGCGGTCGGACAGCCTCACAAGACAGCGTTCCAGACGGCGGCAAACGGCACGGCAGACGTGGGCGTAAGCGGCTACGGGAGTGCCTCCGGGAAGAATAAAACTGCGTAATTCTGGCAACTCCGCATCCGTTTTATCTATAAGAAGTTCAAGGCGCAATACATCTGGAGTATAATTATGTTGATTGTCCGGATGATTGATAATGCAGCCGGTGTTTTCTGAAAGGTCTGTGCCGTTTGCTGCCATATTAGGATTGACCGAGGATGGAGTTTGCGTAAGTTGGTTTCCTATTTCAAAAAGAGTAGTCTGGATATGTTCCAACTCGGAAACGATTTCGCTATTAGAGGGCAACAGAGACACGAGGTAGCCTATGTTGCAGTTCAATTCGTCTATCGTACCGTATGCCTCAATATCTTCCGAACCTTTAGAGACTCGGGCACCATCGGCCATGGTTGTCATTCCTCGGTCACCTGTGCGGGTATATAACTTTGATTTCTTCATAAATAACTTACATCAGAAGTTGACTATATAATGTTGTTTATACAGTTGGTGGTCGAAGGTTACGATACCGCAGTAATACAAATCGAAAGTTACGCCGGAACGGGAATCGTTCTGTATATCCTTCCAAAAGCGTTTGGCATCTTTATTCGCATTTATCCCTTCAACGACAATGACGGAGTTCTCCGACACGGCATCAAGGACAGCATTCGCAAAAGAACGGTAATCTCCGGATATTGCCATTCGGACTAAGCCGATAGTGATATCGTCTTTCAATCTTTGCAACGTTGCAACGGCATCGTCATTCTTTACCGTGAACACTTGCGTCTGTTTATGTCCGGCTTTCACATACTCAGCGTATGCGCCCGTTTCCGGTTCATAATCCAAGAAAATATCGGGTAAACAGTAATTTGATATACGGAAATAAAGCCTGCACAGTTTTCGTACCAGAGGATCTACACCCTTTATTTCCTTCGCCAAACGGCCATACTCGTAATACAAATAATGCTCATTTATGACATATCTTATAAATCTATATGCCCACGGGGATTGTACACCGAAGCCTCGGGAGTAACCGCATCGGCGCAACCAAACAAAAAGATTCAGCAATCTATAAGGTAATGTCATAATAACCGCAGCATTAATCTTAAGGCCAATTTATGCAATTATGCACAAAGATAACCCTTTTGTTCACTAAACATTTTCAATGACAAAGGTAATAAAAAAGTATTAAAACACAAAAAAAGGCGACTACCTATACGACTCTCCCATATTGCATTTCCGTACCATCTTCCTCCCTGCAATCATAACAAAACAAAAAAAGCCTCCGGAAAGCACCAG
>URER01000042.1 GCA_900547005.1 uncultured Prevotella sp. | reverse complement strand
CAAAGAGGATAGCGGAAAAGCCCCCTCCAACTCCCCCAGGGGGGAGAGGACAAACGCAAAGAGGATAGCGGAAAAGCCCCCTCCAACTCCCCCAGGGGGGAGAGGACAAACGCAAAGAGGATAGCGGAAAGAGTATGGATAATAGAGAAACAGGTAATCTACTTACTCCATTTCTCCTTACTCCTTTACTCCTTACTTCTCTCCTTACTCCTAAGAAACAAACTTAAATATAATATAATAAACAAAGATGAAAAAACTATTGACTTTCGCGCTCCTCGCACTTATCGCGACAGGCGCACAGGCTGCCAAGAAGAAAGAGGCAGTCAACAAGAACAAACCGGTATTCACCGTAATCAAGGAGAATCCTATCACAAGTATCAAGGACCAGAACCGTTCGGGTACGTGCTGGGCTTACTCTACCCTGAGTTTCTTCGAGAGCGAGATTCTGAAGAAGTCAGGCAAGACTTACGACCTCTGCGAGATGTTCGTAGCCAACAAGAACTACATGGACCGCGCCACAATGACCGTCCGTATGCACGGCGATGTTTCGTTCTCACAGGGCGGTAGCGCATACGATGTGTATTATGTACTGAAGAACTACGGCATTTGCCCCGAAGATGCCATGCCATTACCGGGCACCCTGTATGGCGACTCGCTCGCAAACTTCAACGAGTTCTTCGACGTGATGACTCCATACGTCGAGAAAATAGCTAAGAGCGACTCTAAGAAGCTCACTCCGGCATGGAAGAACGGCCTTCAGGGAATCATCGACGCATATCTCGGCAAGTGTCCGGAGAACTTCACCTACGAGGGCAAGAACTACACTCCGAAGACTTTCGCCGAGAGTTTGGGTCTCGACTGGAACGACTATGTAAGCATCACATCCTACACTCATCACCCGTTCTGGAGTGAGTTTGCCGTAGAGGTGCAGGACAACTGGCGCTGGCCGATGAGCTGGAACGTTCCTATGGACGACATGATGCGCATCATCGACAATGCCGTGATGAACGGTTATACCGTGGCTTGGGGTGGCGACGTGAGCGAAGAGGGATTCACACGCAAGGGTCTCGGTATCGCTTACGACACAAAGAAGGTGCAGAGCCTGTCGGGAAGCGATGCTGCAAAGTGGCTCCGTCTGTCTAAGACTGAGAAGAGCAACAAGCTCGACTCGCTCGGAATCAATGCTCCGGAGATTACTCCTTCACAGGAGTTGCGTCAGCAGCGTTACGACAACTGGGAGTTGACCGACGACCACGGTATGCTCATCTACGGTATCGCTAAGGATCAGAACGGCAAGGAGTATTACATGGTGAAGAACTCTTGGGGCGAGTATGGCGACTACAAAGGCACTTGGTATATGACAAAGGCTTTCGTTGCCAACGCGACAATGGATTATATGGTCAACAAGAACGCCATCCCCGAGGACATCCGCAAGAAGTTGGGAATCTAATTTCTCAAGAAGTTAGAAGTAGATAAAAGTAGATAGGAGGAGATAAGAGACGTATGCCTTGTGAAATCAGCACGGCATTTGTCCTTTATCTCCTCCTATTTTTTATCCCCCTTATCCTCTTTTAAAAATGAAAAACGGCTCATTCAATAAATCCGAGGGATTACATTCACCACAGAGGCACAGTGTACACGGAGATTTATATGTCATTACAAACTCAGAGCTTATGTCTGAAAGTATAGAGAGCACAGAGCCGTTATCTCCCCCCTCCTTGCCTCTATAATTCTTGCAAGCTCCGTGGCCTCCTGATGCCACAGGCATATACTCAGTGAGCGAATATTATAGGGTGAATAAAGTTCCGTGGCCTCTGTGCCTCTGTGGTAAGAAATAATTTAATCATATATAATCTGTACCCTATATTTTTCCGTTGAGTCTGAAAAAACGCCACCCGTTTTGTAAATATTTTTGGTCAAAAATCACCCCTCTGAGAAACCGGTTCTTGCGTGCTAACGGATGTTAAATATAGGTCCCGTTACTCATTTTTACCGTTTTTCCGACCTCAAAAATCCCAACTCAAAACTCAAAATTCGTAACTCAAAATTCCAAAAGTGCCTCCGTTGGGAAAAAATCGGGTTGATTTTCATTGAAATTTTGCGTCCGAGAAAACACTGAAAAACGCTCTTTTCGCCCGATTTAACATTCCTTAGCTTTCAACGGAGGCACTTTTAGAGTCCGTTTTAGGCTGTTTGGGAGTGCAACGGAGGCTCCGTTTAAGCCTAAAAGAGGCTCCGTTAGCGTCTAACGGAGCCTCCGTTGCAATATAACGAGGTCTATTTAACACTCAAAAACGGCCATTTTCGCCAAATAACGAGACAACTCCTTGATTATCAAAGCCTTAACTCAAAACATCCTAAAATGCCTTATTTTCGCGTTTTTGCGCACTCGGAATGTTTCGTTCAGAAATTCGCGAGTTTTAGAGGGTATACTTGTAAAGATTTTTCAAAGGCTTATTCTTTATAATTCACCAGCACTATTTCTTTAAGATGTCCATATTGTTATGCAATTTTACCGGTTTCGATTTCTGATTTAAGATACTGAAAGATATAAACTGCTCCTTGATAGTAAAGGCCACATTCGGGGTCGTTTAGCTTTGTGAATGTGGTCGAGGAATAAAGCTCATCAAGGGCACGACGGATATCCCAGCCATATTCTGCCATAAGCATTTCGGCAAGTTCAGCCGCAAGGCATTCGATTTGAAATTGTATGTCTTGTGTCATAACTCGATACTTTTTAAAAATTCTACCGCTTTGGGGGTGCCAAAGAAGTATTGGATGGCATGGTCGCCCCGGAATCTTAGCTCTTCAACCAATGCGGAGGCAGACAAATAACCCATTATATAACGGCGAATCTGAACGCCAACAGTATCGTCTGCTATCGGACCGATTACGATATCATAGGGATGAGCCGGGATTTCAGTATCATTTTTACGGTTCATTACGACAAACTCAGCCCATTCCACAGAGTAATCAAGGAATGTCTTTATATTCAGTCCATTCTTTGCAGCCTCTTCTTCATCAAATTCAAAGCATGACAATATTGGTTTGCCTTCATTTAGGAATCGGGTTGTGCGGATAGCCATAGCCTTTGCTTGGTCAGGATTGGCATTGAGATAGAATCCCTGCCCAAAATCCTTGCCACGCTTACTACGAGAAAGATCAATCTTCTCAATGGTTACGTTAGAACCGTGATAGAGCCGTATCATATCCTGCCTCCTTCCCGGCGGCAAATAACTTGGAGGTCTGAAACCGCATCATCAATAGAGAGGGTATGTTCGGCAGCATAGCAGTCGAGAAGAAAATCTATGCCTGTAAAACGGCGCAGATATGCGTATGCCTGTGAGTTGGAGAGTTTGTACTGCTGTGCGAAAGCTCCGACACACGTCACTACATATTCTATTTTGTCAAATACTTTTTTCTTGTCCATGACCAAACTTTCTTGCTTATAATTATTACAATACTTTGATGTCTGATACAAAATTAAAAATAAAATCTGAAAAACATATCCTTTATATAAAATATTTTGCATCAGACGAATAGCACTATGGCACTATGGGAAATAATCCATTCTGCCGAATTTGTACAATAAGACCAAATACATTCCTGTCATCACTCGTTCGGTTTTATATAGAACCGCTTCCTGCTGAAGTCGAGTATTACAGGCGTCTCAAAGAATTTCAGCCCTATAAGTCCAGCTACGCCATCAGCTTTTGTTTTACTGTTCAAACTAATTGACGCATTATGGAATGTATATCCCGCTATAACGCACGTGCAATCACGCAAACCTCTATTCACAACACTATTCCTATCACCTTTAGATGGACGGAATTCAGAATCATTGTCTTCTACCATATTTGCCACAGTCTCATTATTTTTTAAGAGAAGAAGCAAATCCTTATACCCTAAATCTATTGCAAAATTACCATCCATCTGAGCCGTTGTATAATCGGTTTTAATTGTGAGATGTGTATATATCGCAGGGAATAATAATCGCTCTGTCTTATGCAAAGGAAAAGAATTGCATCCGATAGTGTCTTGCGCAAGTCGGCTACGCGAAAGCAAAGACATCTTCGAAGCCTTCAAGTCAAGACAGACTATCGAACTTCTGTCTTTCTCATTTCTCAGATACTGGATAGGAAGCAATATCTTTCCATATTTTTCCGCTACAATTACCGGGCCTTTGAATATTACATCACCAATTTTTAGGACAGCCATTCCATATAGTTTCATATTATACTTATAATGTTTCCTCTTCTTCGCGGGCACTTTTAGATTTAACTTTAATTCGTCTTTATGCTTCTCATAAAACTTACTATCCATTATCAAGCCTACGGCTCCCGTTGACATCATAATATTTGCAGGCACACCATTAATATCACTATTAAAGTAATAGTGTCCCTCCTTATATTTAAGGTCAAACGTAACGGTATTGTCCACCTCACTCATTGTCTCCTGCGCTTCCACAATACCGAATGTAAGCGCAAGGAATGTGAATGTTAATAGAATCCTTTTCATAATACTCATAATTTATATTAATACTCTATTGTAATAACGAAAACAAAATATTCTTTATTGCATATCCCGGCAAAATATCATCAACAGCATAGCATTTTTCTGAACTCCAGAACTCCTTTCTTCCTTCTCCTTCCTCCCCCACCGGGGGGCAGGGGGGCCACCCCTTTTTTAGTCATAAATCTTTACATTTCATTTCATGTCAACTTTTGTTAAATATAGGCTCCGTTACAATTTTTGCCCTTTTTTCGACCCCAAAAATCGCCACTAAAAACTCAAAACTGACGACTAAAAACTCCAAAAGTGCCTCCGTTAGAGAAAAATCGGGTCGATTTTCATCGAAAAATCACATCCCGAAAAACACGCAAAAATGGCAAAATCGCCCGATTTAACGTTCGTTCACTTTCAAAAGTGCCACTTTTAGCCCCCGTTTGAGCCACTTTTGGAGTGCAACGGAGCCTCCGTTAGAGTGCAAAAGTGCCTCCGTTAGAGTCTAAAAGTGCCTCCGTTGCAACATAACGGTGCCTAAAACGCCCTCCGAAACGGGTATTTTCGTCAAACAACGCCACAACCGTCTGACTATCAAATAATTAACCCATTTTCGTCTAAAAAGCTCTATTTTCGCGTTTTTGCGCACTCGGCAGATTCCGTTCCAAAATTCGCGAGTTTTAGAGCACATACTTTCAAGATTTTCTAATAATAAAAAGCAGAAAGCCACTGGCAAATAAATTAAATATGGCAGACTGCAATAATTAAAAAATAAAAATATCAGATTCTTTTTTATTATTATCAACTAACAATGAATTGCGTTTGAATTAAAATGACTACTTTTGTAAATTGGATTGGGTATGTACTGTTAAAGGAATATCACCGGTGGATTGTCTGACAAAAGAACAACGCCATAAAAATATGGCTGCAAACAAAGGAAAAGGCACCAAATTGGAACTCCTGTTTGGTAAATTACTTTGGAATGCAGGAGTGAGGTATCGCAAAAATGACACGTCCGTATTCGGTAAACCGGATTTTGTTATTAAAAAGAATAAAGTTGCGATATTTTGCGATGGCGAGTTTTGGCATGGCAGGAACTGGGATATAAGGAAGAACGACCATAAAAGTAACTGTGAATTCTGGTACTCTAAAATAGAACGGAACATTGAGCGCGACAAAGAAGTAAATGCAGAATTACACCGACAAGGATGGAAAGTTTTTCGATTTTGGGAAACAGAAATAACCAAAGAACCTGATAAATGCTTAAATAGAGTTTTGAACTATATGAACACAGATAATAAAGCCACTGAAAAAATAGCAATCACAAATATATGTGGTAGCAATAAGGTTGCAATACAAATGTATGGTCCGCATTCTTTGAATGAGGATGGAACAATAATGCCGTTTGACGAACAAATGGCAATAGTTTCTCACTATCTGCATAATCAAGGATATAAATATGCCCAGCCATATAAAAATAAAGCCGAAGGACTGATAGAGGATATTTACAATGTCCATAACAAACAAGTTGAAAGGGAATTTGTTTCTGATGCTTGCGTTCAATACTCTCTATTTTCGGATTTGTTCGCTGTGCCATTTCTTCCCGTCGATAATCCTAAATTCACATTCATTGATTTGTTCGCAGGAATTGGTGGATTCAGAATGGCAATGCAAAATCTTGGCGGGAAATGTGTATTCTCATCAGAATGGGATGCACAGGCACAAAAGACTTATTTACTGAATTATGGTGAAGTGCCATTTGGAGATATTACCAAAGAATCCACGAAATCATTTGTTCCGGATGATTTTGATGTATTGTGTGCCGGTTTTCCTTGTCAGGCATTTTCTTTGGCTGGTAAACGATTGGGATTTGAAGAAACAAGAGGAACATTATTTTTTGATGTAGCCGAGATCATACGTCGTAAACGCCCTAAAGCTTTCTTCTTGGAGAATGTCAAAGGGTTGCTCATACATGATAAAGGGAAAACCATTCAAACTATATTGAAAGTTTTAAGAGAGGATTTGGATTATTATGTACCGGAACCTCAAATCGTGAACGCAATGAATTTCGGCGTTCCACAGCATCGTGAAAGAGTATATATCGTAGGATTCCGAAAAGACCAAAATGTAACAGAATTCGAATATCCTGAGCCAACAGATAAAACTAAGACATTCGCAGATGTAAAAGAAGAACATACTGTTTCTGCGAAATATTATCTATCCACGCAATATATAAAGACGCTCGTGGCTCACAAAGAGCGTCATGCTGCAAAAGGTAATGGTTTCGGATACGAAATAATACCGGATAATGGCGTTGCAAATGCCATTGTTGTAGGCGGCATGGGACGAGAGCGCAACTTGGTTATCGATAACCGTCTCGAAGATTTCACACCTGTTACTAATATAAAAGGCGAAATAAATCGTGATGGCTTACGCAGAATGACTCCACGGGAATGGGCACGTTTGCAGGGCTTTCCAGATAATTTTATAATCGGAGTGGCAGACGCATCTGCTTACAAGCAATTTGGAAATTCTGTTGCTGTACCCGCCATTCAGGCAACAGCACAGGAAATAATAAAAAGAATTAATCTCTCAAAATCCATGAAATATGGCACTGACAGGAAATAAAGGAGAATGGAGTGAGGTATATACTTTATTCAAATTATTGGGTGAAGGAAAAGTATATGCAGGAGACCAAAACCTGAATAAGATTCAAGATTTGTTCTATCCTATTATAATGATTCTTCGTCAAGAAAGGGATGGAGATTTCAACTATGAGATACAAGAGAAAGATGTGGTAATTCAAACTCCTGAAGGAGCAGAGTTGCTAAGAACTCCAGCATCGGTATTTTTAGTGGAAGCAGAGAATTTATTAAGATTCATCAATGAAAATGATGGAGCATTTGCAATTCCACAAATTGAATCTTTCATGAATAGTATCTATTGCCATTCTTTGAAAGCAAAGTCAACAGATAAAACAGACATCAGAATTATATTGCATGACCGAAGAACTAAAATGAACTCGGAGATGGGATTCAGCATAAAATCCCAACTTGGAGGCGATTCTACATTGTTAAATGCAAGCAAAGCTACCAATTTTAACTTCAAGATTGAAGGTGCATCTCTTTCTGATGACGATATTGTTGCAATCAATTCACTGAATCCCAAACGAAACAAAGTGATAGAAAGGGTCAATACCATTAAAAAGAAAGGGGGCAAATTGGTATTTGACAAAATAGACAATCGGATATTCCGCAATAATCTTATCATGCTTGACGGAGATTTGCCATCTATAATTGCAAACTTGCTTTTAGAGCAGTTAAACAGCGGTATATCTACATTGAAGGAGCTTGCAGAACGTATTACAGAAACAAATCCCTTGGGATATGATACGACACAATCTTCGCCTTTTTATGCTTACAAAATCAAGCACCTCTTAACTTCGGCTGCATTAGGTTTGATGCCTGCGTCCACATGGAGTGGTAAATATGATGCAAACGGTGGTTATTTGGTCGTAAAGAAAGATGGAGAAATTCTTTGTTATCATTTCTATGACCGGAATCGTTTTGAAGATTTTCTTTTCTCGAATGCGTATTTAGAGCGTGCGAGCACAACTCGACATGAATATGCATCTATTATAAAAGAATATGATGGTACGTTGTCGTTCAAATTGAATTTTCAAGTAAGACTAAAGTAATATTATGAAATTAAAAACGATATACTTAAAAAATTTCAGATGCTATAAGGATGAAGTTCGCATTGAATTTGACGACTTAACTACATTTGTCGGCAAAAATGACATTGGCAAATCTACGATATTGGAAGGGTTAGAAATATTTTTTAATAATGAATTGGTGAAAATAGAACCATCTGACGCAAATATTCATGGAGATAAAAATGTTGTTATTACATGTGATTTTTGTGATTTACCTTCAGAATTGATTTTAGACTCTGGAGAAAAAACCAACTTAACAGATGAATATCTTACCATCTCAAATGACATTTTACGCATAAAGAAAATTTACGATTGTAGTAAGTCTAAAGTTTCTTCGACTGTATATATTGTTGCTAATCATCCCAATACAGTTGGGGTTGAAAATTTGTTATCGCTAAAAGAAAAGGATTTACAAAAAATCATCAAGGATAAAGACATAGATGTTCCTCTTAAGGGGAACCCTTTGATGAGAAAAGCTATTTGGGCCTCTATTGCAGATTTGAATTTACAAGAAACAGAAATCGAAGTTTCTAAGGCTAAAGAAGACGGAAAAGAGATTTGGACAAAATTAGATTCGTACTTACCTAATTATGCATTATTTCAAAGTGATAGGAGTAGCCAAGATTCGGATGGAGAAGTCCAAAATCCAATGAAAGCAGCAATACAAGAGGCTATTTCTGAAGTACAAGAAGAAATTAATACAATTCAAAAGAAAGTGCAAGATAAAGCAATGGCTATAGCACAACAAACACAAGAGGCATTAAAGTATATTGATTGCAATCTTGCCAATCAATTAACCCCAAAATTCACTCCACCAACGTCTTCCAAATGGAACAGTTTGTTTTCAATAGCGATGGATACTGATGACGGTATCGCTTTGAATAAACGAGGTAGCGGCGTTCGTCGTATGATTTTAGTTGGTTTTTTTAAGGCTGAAGCAGAGCGTAAATTAAAATCATCTAATTACAAGAAGAAGAATATCATATACGCTATTGAAGAACCTGAAACTGCACAACATCCAAACAATCAACGAATTTTGATTAATTCTTTTAAAGAACTATCGAAGTCTGATAAATGCCAAGTGATACTAACGACGCACAGCCCTGGACTTGCTCAAGAATTACCAATTGAAAATTTGCGTTTTATAGATCGGGATGCAAACGGATGTCCTAATATTAAATCGGGTACAGAAATATTGCCTCTGATAGTCGAAACACTGGGAATATTTCCTGATACAAATAAAAATATCCAACTCCTTTTATGTCTCGAAGGCCCAACAGATGTTATTGCTTTTAAAGCATTTAGCCGTTGCTTAAGAGAAAAGTATGATAATATTGTAGATTTAGAAAATGATAAACGAATTCTTATTGTTCCACTTGGTGGTAGCATCTTAAAGTATTGGGTGGAAAAACAATACTTTAAAAATCTTGGTTGCCCCGAAATTCATATTTATGACAACGATGTTAATACATATCAAAAAAGTATTGACGAAATTAATGCACGAGAAGACAGTTCTTGGGGAACTCTAACTCAAAAATACGAGATTGAAAATTACCTTCATCCAAATGCTATAAAAGCAATCTATGACTTAGAGGTAGATACGACACAAAATGATGTGCCAAAATTGTTTGGTATAGCATATTCAGAGAAGAATAAATTAGATAATGCAATGAAGAGCAAAAAAGCGAAAATTTATTTGAGCAAAGTTTTCCAAGAGGGGATGAATATAAAATATCTCGAAGAAATAGATCCGGATGGCGAAGTAAAAGAATGGTTCAATAGAATTACATCCATGTTACATTAAAAATGCTAGAAAATTCTTTGACAACAAAAAGAGTTTTTCGGCAGTAAAAAAGCACACAATGAAAGTACGGTAGAGAAACTAAATAATAGTCAGGCCGACTACGACACGCTCATCAACGACCATCAGGCGCTGTTGGAGCAGAAGAAAAAGGAGATAGAAAGGCTCGAGAAGCAGAAAGCGGAATACGAGGAGCGCTACAAGGAGCTGAAAGTGGAGGATGACGAACGGAAGTTCATCACAAGCAATGTAGTTAAGAAGTTCCACGATATGGCAAAGCCAAAACGCAAGCAGCAACTGCCAACGAAAAAAGATTGGACTGACGCTTTCCTCGCCGCCGAGCAGCACCTCCCGGCTTTTTATGCCATAGCGCAATGGAACAAGCTCACCGAAAAGGAAAGCAGGATTCTGTTGCTCATCAGAATGGGAATAAAGAACCCCGGCATAAAAATCATAATGGGCGACATAAGCGACCAGATTGTTACCAATGCGAAAGCAACCATAAACAAGAAACTGTTTGATGACGGCAAGGCCGGAACAATAGAATGCAACATAAAGCGGGCAAGCAGACGAAAAAATTAGGTTAAAGCAATACTTTGACAACACCAAAAGGGTTATTTGGCAACCGTAAAGGATAGGTTTCTGTATAGGTTTCAGTATTTTTAGAATTGATTAATGCCTATATATCGTTTTTTATTCGTAACTTTACACGCGGATTTGCAGCTACGGCAAATCTCTTTTCACCGCACAAGGGAAGCGGTTTCGGGAAAAGAAAAATAAAAAACAATATATAAATGCACTTCAAATGGAATTATCAAACACCAACACCGGACAAGCAGAAGACGGCTGAGGAACTCGGCGAGAAGCTGAATATCAGTCCTATACTGGCGTCGCTACTCATAAAACGGGGCATCACGACAGAATCGGCCGCGAAGAGATTCTTCCGTCCGCAACTCGCCGACCTCATAAATCCATTCCTAATGAAGGACATGGACTTGGCCGTGGACAGGCTTAACGATGCTATGGGGCGCAAAGAGCGCATACTGGTGTACGGCGATTACGATGTAGACGGATGTACGGCTGTGGCTCTGGTGTATAAATTCCTACGCCAATATTATTCCAATATCGACTACTATATCCCCGACAGATATGACGAGGGCTACGGCGTGAGCCGGAAAGGATTGGAATATGCGAAGGAAAACGGTGTGAAACTAATCATTATCCTCGATTGCGGCATAAAGGCAATAGAGGAAATAGCCTATGCGAAAAGTATAGGCATCGACTTTATTATATGCGACCATCACGTGCCCGACGAGCAAATGCCGCCGGCGGTGGCTATCCTGAACCCGAAAAGAGATGGCGACACATACCCATTCAAGGACTTGTGCGGTTGCGGTGTGGGCTTCAAGTTCATGCAGGCGTTCGCAAAAAACAACGGGATTCCATTCTCACGGCTTATTCCGCTGCTCGACTTCTGCGCCGTAAGTATCGCTGCCGACCTTGTTCCGGTTGTCGACGAGAACCGCATACTGGCTTTCCACGGACTGAAACAGCTCAACCAGAATCCGAGCGTAGGCTTGAAGGCTATCATCGACATCTGCGGATTGAGCGGCAGGGAACTTTCCATGAGTGATATTGTGTTTAAGATTGGCCCGCGCATAAACGCGTCGGGACGCATGGAGAACGGAAAGGAATCAGTAGACTTGCTCGTTGAGAGAGATTTGGGCTACGCGCTGAACGCTGCGAAGCACATCAACGAATATAACGAGCAGCGGAAGGATGTGGACAGGCACATGACCGAGGAGGCAAACCAAATCGTAGCGCGTCTGGAAAATCAGAAACACCAGTCGAGCATCGTTCTTTATGACGAGAACTGGAAGAAGGGTGTCATCGGCATAGTGGCTTCGCGACTGACGGAAATCTATTTCCGCCCTACCGTTGTACTTACGCGCGATGATAATCTGGCTACCGGTTCGGCAAGAAGCGTTGCAGGATTTGACGTTTACTCGGCAATAAAGAGCTGCCGCGACCTGCTGCTGAACTTCGGGGGACATACTTACGCCGCAGGACTGACTCTGAAATGGAACGACGTGACGGAGTTTAGGAAGCGTTTCCAGAAGTATGTCGAAGACCATATAGAGCCGGAACAGACGGAGGCCATCATTGATATTGACGCGATAATCGACTTCAAAGACATCACAAAGAAACTGCACGCCGACCTGAAACGGTTCTCTCCGTTCGGCCCGGGCAACACGAAACCAATTTTCTGCACGACCAATGTCTACGACTTCGGTACGAGCAAGGTGGTAGGCCGGGAACAGGAGCACATAAAGCTGGAGCTTGTAGACTCGAAATCGAACAACGTGATGAACGGAATCGCATTCGGGCAGAGCGCGTCGGCACGCTATATCAAGTCGAAACGCGGTTTCGACATTGCATACACCATCGAGGACAACGTGTTCAAAAGAGGTGCCATGCAACTGCAAATAGAGGACATACGCCCTAACGAGGGTGAGGACAGGGAAGACTGATAGTTATATGCCCGACTACAAGAAGATACTGCATGAGTATTGGGGATATGAGGACTTCCGCGGTATTCAGAGCGAAATCATCGAAAGCATAGGCGCCGGACGCGACACGCTGGGGCTTATGCCTACGGGCGGTGGCAAGTCGCTGACTTTTCAGGTGCCTGCTCTGACCAAGCCGGGGGTGTGCATTGTCATCACGCCGCTTATCGCTTTGATGAAAGACCAGGTGGAACATCTGGTACGTAAAGGCATAAGAGCAGAGGCTATATACTCGGGCATGACTCGCGATGAGATTGTGAAAACGCTCGAAAACTGTATCTTCGGAGATATAAAATTCTTGTATATCTCGCCCGAAAGACTTGCCTCACAGATATTTCAGGTGAAAGTAAAGAAGATGAGAGTGAGCTTCATCACGGTTGACGAAGCCCACTGCATCAGCCAATGGGGATATGATTTCCGCCCGTCATATCTGGAAATAGCAAATATCCGCAAACTTATTCCACAGGCTCCGGTGCTTGCGTTGACGGCAACGGCTACGCCTGAAGTAATAGACGATATTCAGGACAGATTAGGATTCAAGGAGAAAAACGTCTTCAGAATGAGCTTTGCAAGGAGCAATCTGTCGTATGTGGTGCGCACAGCGACTGATAAACACGCAGAACTGATACATATACTGAAGATTATGAAAAGCTGTGCGATAGTATATGTGCGCAGCCGGAAACGTGCAAAAGAAACTGCCGAACTCCTGAATAACAACGGACTGAACGCGACATTCTATCATGCTGGACTTGAACCGGCCGTGAAAGACCAACGGCAGAAGGACTGGCAGAGCGACCAAACACAGATTATGGTTGCGACAAACGCTTTCGGAATGGGTATCGATAAGCCTGACGTGCGTGTGGTCGTACACATTGATTGCCCGTCGAGCATAGAGGCTTACTTTCAGGAAGCAGGCCGTGCAGGCCGTGATGGCAGGAAATCGTATGCCGTGATGCTCTGCAATAACAGCGATGAGCATAAACTAAAGAAGCGTATAGAGGACACTTTCCCACCGAAGGAGTATGTGCGCGATGTGTATGAGCATCTTGCTTATTTCTTTCAAGTGGGCTTAGGAAGTGGTTATGGAGCCACTTTCGAATTTAGTATCGAGAGGTTTTGCATCACATATAAGTACTATCCGATACGTGTAAATGCTGCTTTAGCGATTCTGCAACGGGCGGGATACATTGAATATGAGCAAAATCCGGACACGTGCGCAAGGGTGAAATTCATATTGACACGCAACGAACTTTACAGATTGGATGAGGCTGCGGGCGATGAGGATGAAGTGATTACTGCGTTGCTGCGCTGCTATGGCGGTCTGTTTGTAGACTTTGTGTATATCGATGAGAGCCTTGTGGCACTGAAGGCGGGTATGTCTAAAGAGCAGACATACCAAACTTTGAAGGTTCTTCACAAAAAACGTATCATCGACTTCATACCCCGCAAGAATATTCCATTCATTACTTATACGCAAGACCGCGTGAATGGCGAAGACGTTATCATAAGCGAAGATGTTTACGAAAAGCGTCGGGAGCAGTTTGAAAAGCGCATAAACGCAATTATAGATTACACAAGAACGGATTATATCTGTCGCAGCCGACAACTGTTAAGGTATTTTGGCGAGACAAAATCTGAAGATTGTGGCGGTTGCGACGTGTGTCTCTCCCACTCTGCCGACTATCCTCCGACTGACAAAGTGAATGTCTGTTGCGAACAGATTATGAATATTCTCGCAGACAAAGAGAAGCATCATATTACAGAAATGCGGTCTATTATGATGGATAGCGACGTTGTTGATGCCGCACTTCACTATCTAATAGCAGAGGAAAAGATTTTCATCAGCGGCAGCAACTTGTTCATTAACACATAAACAGGGTTTGATTCTCCGGATTTACAAATAAGATTCTCTGGAAATATAAATAAAAAGAAGACGCCTTCCCATCACGGAAAGACGCCTTCAAATTTAAATATGTACGAAAAAGATTTAGTTGTTTTCCGGACGAAGTTCGCGAACGGTAGCACCGGCGCGCCACATCTCGCTCTCACGAAGAGCTTTCAACTCACCTTCGAGTTTCACACGGTAATCAGGCTGGCTGTTGCTGTCGATAGAAATCTGAGCCTCATTACCTGTTACTACGCTATGATAGAGCTTCTCAACAACCGGCTTGATAGCATCGTGGAACGGCCCCATCCAGTCGAGAGCACCACGCTGAGCAGTTGTAGAGCAGTTTGCGTACATCCAATCCATACCCTTTGCTGCGAACAAAGGCATCAAGCTTTGGGTCAACTCCTCAACAGTCTCGTTGAAAGCCTCAGACGGTGTATGGCCATTCTCACGCAGAACCTCATACTGAGCGAGCAGCAATCCCTGGATAGCACCCATCAATGAGCCACGCTCACCGGTAAGGTCAGATGTCGCCTCACGCTTGAATGTAGTCTCAAACATATATCCTGAGCCGATACCGATACCGAAAGCAAGAACTTTTTCAAGTGCCTTGCCGGTAGCATCCTGATAAACAGCGTATGAAGAGTTCAAACCACGACCCTCAAGGAACATAGTACGAAGAGATGTACCAGAACCCTTAGGAGCAACCATGATAACATCAATATCTGATGGAGGAACTACACCGGTGCGGTCACTCCAGTTGATTGCAAATCCATGAGAGAAATAAAGAGCCTTTCCTGCGGTGAGATAAGGTTTGATTGTAGGCCAAAGTTGCATCTGTGCTGCGTCAGAAAGAAGCATACAAACGATAGTACCCTTTTCTGCTGCCTCCTCAAGAGAGAACAATGTCTCACCGGGAACCCAACCATCGGCAACCGCTTTATCATAAGTCTTACCCTGACGTTGTCCTACAATCACGTTGAAACCATTATCACGAAGGTTGCAAGCCTGTCCCGGACCCTGCACACCATAACCTAACACTGCGATGGTTTCATTCTTGAGCACTTCACGTGCCTTCTCAAGCGAGAACTCTTTGCTGGTGACAACTGTTTCTATAACGCCACCAAAATTCATTTCTGCCATATCTATACTATATTTTTATGTTTGCGGTATCATCTATACCGCTTGTTTTTGTTTTATTATATTTATTTCTATAATACGTCTGCAAAGGTAACACTTTATTATGAAATAACAAAATATTCTTTCAATCTTTTACAAATTTAATCATACTTCTGCAAACTTCTATCTCTTTTTCCATATCAGAAGTAACATTTTGCATCTTTCCATCACCACCGTTACATGATGCCGCCGACTTGGTTATGCGCACACAAAACTCATTTTCATCAGTCTGCTCCCTGTAAAAACTGAGTCTGTCGCCGTAATGGCTCTCGGCAACGTAGGCTATTTCCAAACGGCGAAGACGGTTTACCTTATACCAGTCAATGCCGAAAAGGTCGAGGACGTGTTCTATATACTTAACAGAATTAATGTGTCCGTTGACGTCGACATCACTATAATTGGTATCAATAACGCGCACGAGTTCTGCGCCATCACCCATTTTCACACGCGAACTCTTAGCTATCGGACACTCAAGGCCAGTCTCTACATACTGCATTATCTCTCCGTCGCGCACTGATAAGATATCTGCCGGCTGTCGTGTATCGGTATCTATCATTGCCCAAACGCTACGTCCGTAACCGTAAACCTTGCCAGTATTGGCATCTTCGACCTTGAAATTACGGTTGGTGAAATAGCGCATTGCGCTCTCTACCCATGTCTCGACATAGAAAGGAGTATATGCAACGGGCATCTCGTCCATCTCGATGGCAAGGCGTGAGAGTACCCAGGTCTTATGTATGGGATTAAGATAATTCATTCCAAAACCGCGGTCGTTGGAATGGAAATCGGCCGCATTGAGCATATGGTTGCCCAAATGTCCCATAAACAGGCTCTTGGAGAAATCGCAATGGAACGGTTCTGCCAAGAACTTGTAGCGTCCGGTCTTACTTAATGTTTCCATTCTCTATATTCTCCTGCTCATGAAGATACTTGCAAACAGGCTCATCGAAACTGCGGGTAACGGCAATGCGACCCGAACGGCTATACTGCAAGATGCAACCGAAACTGTCGAGCTTGTCATACAGGCCGGTTATATCCTCCGTAAGACCAGTCAAGAGAACCACACTGTATGTCGGATTAACTTCCATAATGCGTGCGTCGTGATGTCTGATAAGACGCGACACTTCCGGATTTTCCAACAAAACAGGAGTTGAGATCTTGTAAAGTCCTGTCTCATGAATAAAGACTTCTTCATCAGTGTAGTAGTTTGCCTTTACCACATCTATCTTTTTCTCTATCTGTTTGGTTATCTTCACAATCTGGTCGGGGTCGCTCCACGCCGTGATTGTGTATTTATGAATGCCGGCAATGCTCGAAGCCGACACATTAAGGCTCTCGATATTCACCTGCCGGCGTGTGAATACTGCGGTAATCTGATTCAGGATACCGGCTATATTCTCCGAATAAACGAGCAGCGTATAAAATTTCTTGTCTTCCATTTTCTTCTTACTTTTTACTGAAATCGGCTGTGTGGCACACGTTTTCAATTCTTTTTCCACAGCCACGGCATCGGGTTTCACTCTTCGGTGTTTATCTCCAACAACATTTCGTTAACGCTCTTGCCCGGAGGTGTCATCGGAAGTACGTTGTCATCTTCCTTTATAGCACACTCCAACAGGCACGGTCCGTCTGTCGCCACCAACTTTTCTACCTTCGCCTTAAGGTCCTTGCGGTCTATCACCACATCATAACAGATACCATATCCCTTACAAATACTTGAATAATCCGGGTTCAACATCTTTGTGAACGACTGGCGATGGTCGAAGAACATATCCTGCCACTGGCGCACATTGCCAAGATAATTGTTGTTTAGAAGAATTATCTTTACAGGCAATTGCTGCTCCATTATCGTTCCAAGTTCCTGAATACTCATCTGAAAACCGCCGTCACCGGTGAAGAAACAGATTGGCCGGTCCGTGCCATAGCAAGCTCCAACCGCTGCCGGCAAACCGAATCCCATCGTTCCGAGACCGCCGCTGGTAATGATAGAACGCTTGTTCTCATATTTGAAATAACGGCTTGAGAACATCTGATTCTGACCTACATCATTCACAAGTACGGCCTTTCCTTCTGTTGCCTCAGCCACAGCATTGACCACCTCCCCCATCAACAACGGGCCTTCGGTAGGATGAATGGCCGGTTCAATAACTTTCTCCACCTCCATATCGTGGTATTGAACAAAACTGTCGCGCCACTCCTGATGGGTATTTTTCTTCAAAAGGCGGGTTATCGCAGGCAGCGACTGTTTACAATCGCCTATTACCGCAACATCTGTCTTTATGTTTTTGTCAATCTCGGCAGGGTCGATGTCAAGGTGTATGACCTTCGCCTGCTTTGCGTATGTTGATGTCAATCCTGTTACACGGTCGCTGAAACGCATACCGATAGCTATCAGTACATCACATTCCTGCGTCTTCACGTTAGGCGCATAGTTGCCGTGCATACCCAGCATACCCACATTCAGCGGATGACTTGTGGGCAGAGCCGACAGTCCAAGCAGTGTTCTGCCTGCCGGAATATCTGCTTTCTCAAGAAATTCTACAAGTTCGTTTTGGGCATTTCCAAGTTCCACGCCCTGTCCGACGAGTGCCAAAGGACGCTTTGAGTTGTTTATCAGCTCCGCTGCGGCAACCACATCGGTATTTGAAATGATAGGATAAGGACGATAAGAACGCACGTGATCTACCTTCACCGGCTCCCATTTGCACTTATGAACCTGCGCGTCTTTCGGGAAGTCGAGTACGACAGGACCCGGACGACCGCTGCGTGCGATGTAGAAAGCACGGCTCACAGCCCACGCGATGTCCTCCGGACGGCGTATCTGATAGCTCCACTTTGATATTGGCTGAGCCACACCCACGAGGTCAACCTCCTGAAAGAAGTCTGTTCCCAGCACCATTGTGCCCACCTGTCCGGCGATAACGACCATCGGAGTGGAATCCATCATGGCGTCGGCAACACCCGTAAGGGTATTGGTAGCGCCCGGTCCGCTTGTAACAAGGCACACGCCCACGTCTCCGCTCACACGTGCATAGCCTTCCGCAGCATGGGCCGCAGCCTGCTCATGGCGCACCAAGATATGATCGAACGCTTTCTTTTCACCTCGTGTATAAGAATAGAGTGCATCGAATACCGGCATTATAGAGCCACCCGGATAACCGAAAATAGTCTTTACGCCCTCTGCCTGGAGCGAGCGCATCAATGCCTCCGCACCTGTAATAAGAGTCTCATCCTCTTTCATAGCCTCCTGTTTCGGAGCTGCTGTCAGACTCTTGTCCTTATTATCCTCTACCATTATATGTTATTCTGTTTCGTTTATACCTTATTATATATAGCCCTCACGGCTCTGTCTCTTTCTCTATATCTTCATCCAATTAGTCGGGAATGATTCTCACACCGCCCTTATCAGCAGAACTTACGCTCTGTGCGTATGCCCGCAAAGCCTTTGAGACAACGCGGTTACGCTTCAACGGCTGTTGAGGACGCGCCGCGAGTTCCTCATCCGACAGTTTCACATTGATTGAACGGTTTGGAATATCAATCTCGATGATGTCGCCGTCCTTTATCTTTCCGATGTTTCCACCGGCAGCAGCCTCTGGCGATATATGTCCGATACTAAGTCCGCTCGTTCCACCGGAGAAGCGTCCGTCAGTGATAAGCGCACATTCCTTACCCAAGTGCATACTCTTTATGTATGATGTCGGATAGAGCATTTCCTGCATTCCCGGTCCGCCTTTCGGGCCTTCGTGGGTTATCACCACGCAGTCGCCGCTCTTCACCTTGCCTCCAAGTATTCCCTCGCACGCATCTTCCTGAGAATCAAACACTACAGCAGGACCGCTAAAGTGCCAGATGCTTGAGTCTACGCCGGCTGTCTTCACCACGCAACCATCCTGTGCGATGTTTCCGAAAAGCACCGCCAAACCTCCGTCTTTTGTATAAGCGTGTTCCAAGTCGCGGATACAACCGTTGGCGCGGTCAGTATCAAGGCTTTCCCATTGAGTGTCTTGCGAGCCCATGACAGTAGAGAATCTGTTGCCCGGAGCACTATGATATATTCTATCAGCCTCAGCATCAACATCTTCCACAGTTACATCATACTTTTTCATAGCCTCGGCAAGCGTCATTCCGTCAACACGCTTGGTTGTTCCGTCTATCAATCCGCCCTTATCAAGCTCATTGAGAATACCAAGAATACCACCTGCACGGTTGCATTCCTGTACTGAATATTTCTGAGTGTTCGGCGCAAGTTTGCAAAGACAAGGCACCTTACGGCTCAACTTATCAATATCCTGCATCTTGAAATCAGCTCCTGCCTCCTGTGCCACGGCAAGAAGGTGAAGCACGGTGTTTGTACTTCCTCCCATTGCGATGTCGAGTGTCATTGCATTGAGGAACGCCTGACGTGTAGCGATATTCCGAGGAAGAACACTCTCATCGCCATCTTCATAATATGCAAAGGCATTCTTTACTATCTGACGTGCCGCATCCTTGAACAGCTGGATACGGTTCTTATGGGTTGCGAGTATAGAGCCGTTACCGGGAAGCGACAATCCGATGGCCTCGGTAAGCGAGTTCATTGAATTTGCCGTAAACATACCCGAGCAACTACCGCAGCCCGGACACGCGCAACTTTCAATCTTTCTCATGTCCTCATCGCTCACGGATGTGTCTGCGCCTTTAATCATTGCCGTAATAAGGTCGGCATTCTCACCTTTCCAACGACCGGCTTCCATCGGACCTCCCGAGCAGAATACGGCAGGAATATTCAGACGCATAGCCGCCATAAGCATTCCCGGCGTAACCTTATCACAGTTTGATATACAAATCATGGCATCAGCCTTATGCGCATTTACCATATATTCCACGGAGTCGGCAATGATATCTCGGCTCGGCAGGGAGTAGAGCATACCGTCATGTCCCATTGCTATACCATCATCTATGGCTATTGTATTGAACTCTGCGGCATAACATCCCATAGCTTCAATCTCTTTCTTCACGATTTGCCCTATCTCATGCAAATGTGTATGACCAGGAACAAACTGTGTAAATGAATTTACTATTGCTATTATAGGCTTCCCAAACTGCTCTTGCTTCATACCGGCAGCTACCCAAAGAGCCCTTGCACCTGCCATCTTTCTACCTTCCGTGCAAACTGCACTCCTCAACTGATGCTTCATATATAAAAAATCTTATTCCTTATTATCGTTCTGACCGTCACCATTACCAACGGAAGCGGTATTGGCTGCAAAGGTACACAGTTTTTATGTAACAGCCAACTTTTTTGCTATTATTATTTAGTATTAGTGATAAATCTAAAAGATAACGAGGTTATTTTCTTACAATCTCTAACATATTACAAATAAAATGTTTAAGTAATAAAAGCTATTCTACCACTTATCCATTAGCAACCGGAGGGAACGACAACTCCCTGTAATCCCTTTTAATTACATTAATCGCTCGCTTAACGCTGTTGAGATACTGACTGAACGCTGTTGAGGTACTGACTGAACGCTGTTGAGGTACTGACTGAACGCTGCCGAGGTACTGACTGAACACTGTTGAGGTACTGACTGAACACTGTTGAGGTACTGACTGAACACTGTTGAGGTACTGAC
>URER01000041.1 GCA_900547005.1 uncultured Prevotella sp. | reverse complement strand
TAAAAAAGAGGCTGCGCCGTAAAAACTTAATTACGACACAGCCCCTTTTATTTTAATACCACCCAATCATAACTCATTTTATAACTCGTTTCGCAAACACAAGCGAGTCAATTTGTTCCAAATAAAATCGCGCGAACATCTGTTCACGCAATTTCCCACCAATGCCTGCGACTGTTCCTCTACCAATGTATTATCTGAAGATATATCTTAAACAGCCATGATTGTCCACTGACAAGCAACTTGGTAAGTTCGGCAAATACGAAAAGACCAAGTATTATGGTGATAATGAAAAGGATGCTGAAACCGAAGAATAACCACAAATCAGCATCCTCATAACGCTCCCGAAACCTGCTGATACGGTCGGAAGACCAATAAAAACAAGCTTTTGAATGTCTCAAAAACCAAAGAAGACCTCGCCACAAACGCTTAAAGAAAGAAACCTGAGGCTTGTCAGACTGTTTACCTTCAGTCTTGGCAGCACCATCCGAAGTAAACACAGCAGGCGTCTTCGGGGCTACCACAGCCGACTTTTCCACCACAACAGGCACCAAAGGCAGCGGTTTACCGTTTTTATCAAAGGTTTGTGAACGCTCCGTAACAGGAACAACCAAACGCGCTTTAACCCGTTTCCCCGTCATAGAATCTATTTTGCAAGTCAGAATCTTGCCACAATATGGACAACGGTATTTCACTTTGCCAAACGTCTGAGACTCCGCAAGGAAAGTCTTTCCGCACTCATCACATTTTATATTATATCTCATATCTCTATCAATACATTCTATTTGTCTCGTCATTGGCTTAAATAGCCGACCTCTCCACCCCAGAAGACTGCCACGACATCTATAAGACTTGCGCGATGCGAATACCTATTCTACTGTTCGCCCGGTGCAGATACCGATACAGTGTCATTGGTTCCTCCACCACTTTCTTATGTATCGAAGACGCGTTCAGCAGATGCAAGCCATCCTTATGCCACACGGCAAAGCCCAGATGTGCTGTATCCAAATTATACTTTCCCGTAACGATAGCAATTATATCACCATCGTGAATGGTGCTGCGCAGCAAATCTGTATTGACGACACCGGCCTTTGGAATATAGCAAACTTTAGTTCCGTTGGTCGCATCCTCCAACCGTTTAATCGCCACCACCCTCTCACTGTTTCCCCGCAGCATATCATAGCTGTCGCTGTTTTCACTCATATAGTTTATCTTCAGCGTCTGAACGGCACTGAACGGCGGGTTTGGAGCATTTATTTCCTTAACCAAACCCATCCTCTCATTATCCGTAACCCACCACTGATAATAATGCAGTCTGTTCTCATAGGCCACATCCCCGTTCCTATAACGCACTTTAGCAAGCATCAGCACGAAGTCGGCAAACGTCCGTCTGCCCTCCTCCACGCACTTTGTCATGGCCACAACATTATCCACCAAAGTCATGCAATCAAGCTCACGGAGGTTTACAACAAGACTCTCCACACTATCCCTATCAAGCGTATGGCCAACGTATGGCACTCCGATAAGTCTGCGTGCGATGAAAAGCGGAACACTCTCGCCATCCGGCAAGGCCGCAGCCGCCTCCATGATGCGCTCCGCGATAGCCGAATCAGCCTTCATATCATCCGACATCACAACATAGCCGCAATCCGTTCCGCTACCGGCATAAGCCGCAGCAATATGGACGGCCACAATAAATATCATCAAGTATCTTCTCATTTCCTATACTGACTTTTCTTTCCAAAATTAAAACCGACGTATATATTCAGCGAACCAAACGTATTGTTCGTGGAGAAACGACTCTTACTATAATTATATGAATGAATTATGCAGCTCGCCCCGGCATACCATTTCGTATTATTCCATACAAGTCCGAAGCGTCCGATGCCGTCCAGATTGAAGTTCTTGAACGAGAAATCGCGGAACGACAGATAATCCTTATCCGTGTCTCCTACTGTACGCTTATAGCCGAGAGCAGCCGACACCGACCCCGCAAGCAGCCAATTACGCGCAAATACCCAGTTATAGGCATAGCCGCCACTGAAAGATATATCCGTGTATGCAATCTTTCCGAAACGCAGACTGTTGTCGATAGCCACGTCCGCGACATCTTTTCCCAGCCGGTCCTCAACCAACAGAGCCAGTTTCTCCCAGTCGAATGACAACTTATGATACGTATAACCAAGTCCCAAAAGCACCGAACCTGCACTCTTGCGCTGCACTGTGCTCTGACTGAAAGCCGCAGGGTAAGAGAAACGTCGGTGATTCATAATGTAGTAAATGTTAAAGCCCTTGATGCTCGATGTCAATCCGCCAAACGGCACATTCTTCAAAGCATCCGTATTTATGTCCTCGCCGATGGTCGCCTTGCGCAATTTATAGTTATCTCCTGTCTCCCGATAATAAAGGTCGAGTCCCAACATAGAACTATACAGGCTCAGGTCATACTCCTTACGCGTCTTGCCTCCGTTCGTAAGGTTCATGTGCCGCACGTCAACCGTATATCCGAGAAACACCCAACGCCATCCCACATACGGACCAATCTTCATTGTCGCCTCCGGAGCAAAGCGATAACTGTTGCCGTCTTTCGTTTTGAGGTCATACATCTCGTAAGTCGTAACGCTCTGCAACATTACCGTAAAATTATACTTCTGCGGCTCGATATAACTCTCGTCGATGTCGTTGAAATCCTTTACAAAATGATAGAGCGACTTGCCGACACGCTTGAAGAAACCTTCACGCTTTAGCGTATCACGGCGCATCCACTCAACTTTATATGTATCGGTAGCGGCACTGTCGGTTTGCAGGCTGTCGATACAAGACGCGACAGACTGCTCCGGCACTATCCATGCCAGACAAGACATACATATATATAATATACAACTATACCTCACACCGACAAAAAACATCAAAGTTTACCCAAGATTCTGTCCATCACCCAGTTTGTAGGCGTTGCACTGACACTGTCACACGTACATATACCAATCCCCTGCATATCCTCTATCACCGATTTGATTATCGGCAACTGCACGTATGGAGGATTAGGGATGCAGAAACTCTGCTCGCCCTCGCTCGTGTTTATCACGATTGGCGCATAGTCATAGACCGAAAACGAGAGCGTTCCTTTGTCGCCGATAATCTCAATTCTATCCTCCTTCGCGCTTTCATGCCCAACAAAGCACCACGAGCCGCTACCGCTGAGTCCGTCCTCAAACTGCAACACCGCGCTCACAGTGTCTTCCGGACCATACAGCCCGCCGCGGTTCACACAATAACCATGTGCCCGCGTTATCACGCCGAAGAAATCTTGAAGAAGATCAAGCTGATGGGGTGCGAGGTCATAGAAGTACCCTCCACCCGAAATATTAGTCTGCAAACGCCACGGCTGCTTCTCTTTTGTATGATAATCCAAGTCGCGTGGCGGACAAGAGAAGCGCAATTGGAACGTCATCACTTTTCCAATCTTTCCGCTACGTATTATTTCCTTCACTTTTTGGAAGTAAGGCAAATAGCGCCGGTAATAAGCCACAAAGCACGGAACGCCCGTCTGCCCACTCACACGGTTTATTCTGACGCAGTCATCGTATGTAGCGGCCAAAGGCTTCTCCACATAAACAGGCTTGCCCGCACGCATTGCCATAATCGCATAAGTAGCGTGCGCAGCCGGCGGAGTAGCTATATATATCGCGTTCACGTCCGGATCATCGATAATCTCCTGCGCGTCCGTGTACCATTTCTGTATCCCGTGCCTCTCAGCATACGAGCGCGCTTTCTTCTCGCTTCGGCTCATCACCGCCTCGATATGAGAGCCCACGACCTCATTAAAAGCCGGTCCGGACTTCTTCTCCGTGACTTCTCCACACCCTATAAAGCCCCAACTAATCTCTTTCATAATATGCAAAGATAATACAAGCCGAACGCAATAGAAACTGTTCTAAATTGCTGAGGCGAAGTTTATCTTATGCAAAGATAGCACAAATAGAACGCAATACAAAAGAAAATTATTTGTTTTTGCGCCATCTTACGGCTTATTAAAAGCATTTATGCAATATTCACCGCTGCCGACAAGCGTTTTTAGAAATGCAAACGCACCTCTACGCCAGCCATAAACGGCATACCACGCTGCGCGAAATAATGTCTTGAGCCAGTGGCAGAGCTATCCATAGCAAACGTATTGAAGACGGTATCAGTGATATTTTTTGCCCACAAACTAATCGTTGTTGCACCAAACACGCCATCCACGTGCGCACCAAGAAGGGCATAGAACGGCTGCGAGTAGCTGTTGGCCTCATCCCAATAGATTCGTCCCATCGCCGAAAGGTCGGCACCGATGGTCAACGAACTTAACATTCCCTGAGAGAACGGTATCGTATAGGCCAGTCCGGCACCCAGAGTGTGCATAGGAACAAACGGGACACGCTTGCCCGAATAGTCTATAGTCTGCTCTTCGCCACCTACATTCACGCCATCTTCATAGTCGCGGAATACGGAACGCGTATAGGCATAGTTAGCCGACCACGACAAGCGGTTGTCAAGTTCTTTTCCGCGTAGAGCAATCTCAAATCCACAACTGTAGCTCTTGCCGGCATTCACCATCATTCGCCCAAAGCCATAAGTACCGGCCATCACCGAAAGTTGCTGGTTCCGCACCTGCATATAGTAGGCGGCAATATCCGTATACACCCGCCCGCCGAAAAGATTCAAATGCGTTCCCACCTCATAATTCCAACTTTCCTCGGGCTTATATGATATTGTATTGTTCACGTTAGCATAATCCTCGTCGGTATGCTGCACTTCGTAATCGCCACGCATGGCCTGGTCGCGGTTCGCCATCAGTTCCGTCTGCAACACATCGGAGAACATTTGGATGTTGAATCCGCCAGCCCTGAATCCCTTTGTTACGGTAGCATAGACATTGCCATGGTCTTTCGGCAACTTATAAGTGAGTCCGAACTTCGGCAGCAACTGGTTATAGTCATTCGATGTAGAGCGAGTGAGTTGCGAAGAAAGAGTGTTCACGGCCTCCCTACCCATCACATTAGCTGCTACGGTCATAAGTGCTTGAGTATCATAGTCTATCTTCACGTGGTTATAGTCATACCGCAATCCGAGCGTAAGCATAAGATTTGACGCTATGTCAACATTCGACTCATGGAATATTCCCACGTTCGACTGTGGCGTATGGAACAGTCCCGGCACACGGATGTCCATGCCAACGCTCACACCGCCTGCCCGTTCCACTGCCGCCTGGGCCTGAGCCAGCGCCGCCTGCGGGGGCATTCCACCGGCAATCATGCCTTCTGCCATCGAGTTTACTATCGCGTTGCGTATGGATGCTGCCACTCCCATAGCGATAGGTGTCGTCATGCTGCTGCCGAAATACACCGGTGCGTTGGTTTTCAGCCATTGGTAAGAGAAGAAGACGCCGCTTGTGTGGCGCCATCTGCTGCCTACCGTGCCTTTCAGTGTGAACTCCTGAGCGAGCGAATTTTGCAACTGGCGCTCCTCAAGCCACATATAATCGGCTGCGAGATAGTCATTGTCCATGAGCATATAGTCGTTAAGATACTGATATGTGGTCATGGAATTGAAATGAATTCGGTCGGTCTGAAAACCAATGTTAAGTCCGGTATTGAAAATGTTACGCCGGTAATTGCCCCGATGTGTCGTCTCCGGCGCAGCAACGCTGTTTGTCCCGGTATCAAGCAATCCGTAAGCGAAGCCGTTCTGGCGTGTATATTGATAGTCGGCGATATAGTCAACAGTCAGTTTCTCCGATGGTTTGTATAGCAGCCGTGCCTTTGCACCGGCCTCGTTGCGGTCATCCGCGCGCCCGCCGGTAGCGGCATTTTTCAGATATCCGTTTGTGCCGTCATAGAATGTGGCCACGGAAAAGGCGAGATTTTGAGTGGGGCGATGGAAATGCGCCACCTCGGCAGTGCGCTGGAAATGCGTTCCCAAACCTATTTTCACGTCCGTTCCCTGATATTCCATCGGGTTCTTGGAGTAGACGCGCACAAGTCCACCCTCGGTGTTCTGCCCGTAGAGAGTGCCCTGCGGACCGCGCAGCACGTCGATTCTGTCCACCTGATAGTTGTGCATATTAAACGCGCTCTTGCTCAACAGGGGCATTCCGTCGAGATACATTCCCACTGCCGGATTGTTAATGCGCGAGCCGATGCCACGTATATATATCGCCGACGTGAGACGCGAGCCGTATTCCGGCATGACAAACGAGGGGACAAAGGCGGTCAGGTTACGCACATCCTCAACGCGCAGGGCTGTCAGTTCGCGGCCGGTGAACACCGACGAACTCATCGGTTGGCGTCTCAGCGTATAACTCTCTTTCGGCTGCGTAACCACGATAACCTCATCGAGGTCGACCACCTTAGATGAATCTGTCACCGCGGTTATCTCTTTTCCTGCTTTTTCCGCCGTCGTGCCGACAATCGTCGCAGCCACTGCCGCGCCCGAACTCATTATTATTGCCACTGTCAGAACTATCACTCTCACTGCTATTTTCATATCACCTTATTTATATTATATACCTTATTATATATTATCTCTCACTTTATTATATATTATCCTCACTTTCCCGGACAGCCGTTAAAATCTCTATCCGAATTAACGACTGCAAAGGTATAATCAATAATCCATATTCGCAATCGTCATTTATGTGGATTTTTAGAACAAAAACTGCCTCTGACAAAACTGTATTTTGAAACACTTTATTTCTGAAATCTTTACAATCAAAAATCGACTCTCTCGTGCTAACGAACGTTAAATATAGGCTCCGTTACAAATTTTCGACCGTTTTTCGACCTCAAAAAATTCAATTTTTAATTCAAAATTCGTAACTCAAAATTCTAAAAGTGCCTCCGTTAGAAAAAATCAGACCCAATTTTCGTCAAAAATTGAGGTCTCCAAAAACACGCAAAAATGGCAAAATCGCCCGATTTAACGTTCGTTCACGTTCAAAAGTGGCACTTTTAGAGGCCGTTTTAGGCCGTTTTGAAGTGCAACGGGATAGGTTTTAGAGTCCAAAAGTGGCTCCGTTGGCGTCTAACGGAGCCTCCGTTGCAAAATAAAGAGGCTTTAAAAGTGATCTAAAACGGCTAATTTTGCCAAACAGAGAGATAACACTCTGATTATCAAAGGTTTATTACAAAATTGCATAAAAAGCCGTATTTTGCGATATTTTCAACCTCGGAAGATTTCAAAGAAAATACAGCAAGTTTTCAGCGGCTATTTGTAAAGATTTTTGACTGTATATTTTCTCTTTTTTGTACATCTATTCCTTTTTTACCTAAACTATGCTAAAATATCATTTCACGGAGGATTAATTCGAGTTTTTAGTATATCTTTGTAGAAGATAAGCTGCACCTCGGCAATCAAAGCAAGCTCTATTGCACTCGGTTTGCATTATCTTTGTAGAAGATAAGCTGTGTTCTAAGGCAATAGGACAAACACTGATTATGTCCGAAAACACAATCGGTGAAACTTATTAACGAAAAACTATCAAATAATTTAATAATATAATGAGAAAAAGAAATATCACATTGGCTTTATGCCTGCTGGCCATGAGCGTGGCAAGCGCACAGACGAAAAGTGGAGGAATAAGCAAGGATATGCTGCAACAGATTGAGGCGGCGCAATCCAACAAAGCGGGAGACAGGGCAATTTTCAACGCTATGGCGTCTAACTCCATCGACAATTTGGCGAAAAACTTCAAGAACCAGGGCGAGATTGACACGTACTTCAGCGTGGAAACGCCGAGCCAAAGCATTCACGACCAAAAGAGTTCGGGACGCTGCTGGATGTTCTCGGGCTTCAACGTACTGCGCTCTAAATTTGCCCGCATCCACAAGGATACGCTCAACGTGGAGTTTTCGCAAGCCTATCTGTTCTTCTATGACCAACTGGAAAAGGCTAATCTCTTTCTTCAAGGCACAATAGACAATGCAAAAAAGCCGATAGATGACACGCGCGTGCAATTCTTCTTTAAGAACCCTATCAATGATGGGGGAACTTTCTGTGGTGTAGCTGACTTGGCGGAGAAGTACGGACTGGTGCCGATGAGCGTGCAACCGGAGACTTATTCTGCCGAGAACACTTCGCGTATGGCAAAACTCATCGCGTCGAAACTGAGGGAATACGGCCTTGAGCTGCGCGAGATGGTTAGCAAGGGAAAGAACGCGAAAGCTGTGGAGAAGCGCAAGACGGAGATGCTGGCTACGGTCTACAAAATGCTGGCCCGCACACTCGGTGAGCCGGTGAAGACATTCACATACGCATTCAAGGACAAGTCGGGCAAGACAACAGGCCTGGCAAAGGAATATACTCCGCTGGAATTCTACAAAGAGACGGTCGGCGGACCGCTAAACGGCACGTTCATAATGGCGATGAACGACCCGCGGCGCGATTATTACAAGACTTACGAGGTGGAATATGACCGCCATACTTATGACGGACACAACTGGAAATACATAAATCTGCCGATGGAGGACATCGCGAAAATGGCTATCGCATCGCTGAAAGACAGTACGAAATTGTATTCAAGCTACGACGTTGGCAAGCAATTAGACCGCAAACGTGGATACTTGGACACTGAGAACTTTGACTACGGCTCGCTGCTCGACACCACATTCCCGATGAACAAAGCAGACAGGATTGCGACATTCGACAGCGGTTCGACTCATGCCATGACGCTTACGGCTGTGGATTTGGACGAACAGGGCAACCCGAAGAAGTGGAAAGTGGAGAACTCCTGGGGCGCAAGCTATGGACAAAAGGGATGCCTCATAATGTCTAACCGCTGGTTTAATGAGTACACTTTCCGTTTGGTGGTAGACAAGAAGTACGTGCCGGAGAATATCTTGAAGGCTGAACAACAGAAGCCTATAATGGTAATGCCGGAGGATCCGCTCTTCGCCGAGGACAATTAAGTAAGAAAAAGATAATTAGAGAAGGATGAGGAACTATCCGATATAATTCCTTATTATTCTCTAATTACTCCTTATAAATAAATAACAGAAATAAAGTAATTATGAAAAAAGCATTTATCGCTGTTGCTGCGTTTGCCGTTATCGCATTCGCAAGCTGTGGAAATGAGCAGAAAAATAACGCAGAGAACGCAGTTGACTCTGCTGAGACAACCGTAGTCGACGAGACCGTAAAAGCCGGTGCTGTGGCTGCAATAGAGGAACTGAAAGGAAGACTTGAGGAAAAGGATGCTTCAAAGGTAAAAGAGGCACTCACCAAAGCCCAGACAGAAGTACAAGAACTCGTAAAGAACGACCCGGAGAAGGCTGAGGCTTATCTCAAGCAACTGCAAGATTATCTGAAAAACAATGCTGAGCAGATTAAGGCAGTAGCCGGAGAAAAAGCTGCGGGTCTCGCATCAACATTGTCTAACGCACCAGCCACTCTGGTGATAGAAACATTGAAGTCGCAAGCCGGTGATGCAAAAGCAACAGGAGCTGACGCTGTGGTAAAGGCTGCTGAGGCCGCTGCCGCAATCAAGAACGCACCGGAAGCAACAAAGAATGCGGTAGACCAGGCCATTGAAAATGCAAAATCTGCTGCTGAAAACAAAGCTAAAGAACGTGCAGAAGAGAACAAAAAGAAAACCGAAGAGGCTGTAAACGCCCAAAAGAAGAAGGTTAACGATGCTATCAACAAGGGCTTAAAGGACCTGAAAACACAAATAGAATTGCCAAGATAGACATAATTCACGGATATAAAAAAAGTGGTTGCGCAACTTGCACAACCACTTTTTTGTTTATACCTTATTATATATATATTACTACTGTATTCGTTTCGCCCGATTATCTTATTCTATCTGCATCGCGCAACAGCTTCTCATCGGCCTTAACGCCCATCCTTGCCATCACAAACAAAATAAATGCTACAAGTGGCAGGCAAGCTGCGAAGAAAATATGGAAAGTCATTCCATCTGGTGTTATCACATAATAAAATGTGTATATCGCATACCAAAGCAATACAAGCACCATGTTGACAACACACAAACGCGCCTGCAACTTACGCTTATTGTAAGCTAAGATGGCCCAAAGCGTGAACGGACAGGTGAGCAACAGCATCAAGCTGAACGGTGTCCACTGTGTGCGGCCGGTCGAAGTATTATGCAAGAACCAATTGGATATTTCCGAATAAGCCCCCACCCCGGCCGGTTCATAAGCCCCGACAGGCATCATCAGGCACACGACCACCGCGACAAGAGCCAACAATAGAAATACGGTTTGCTTACGTTGTATCATGATTAATATTCGTTTTGTTCATCCTTAGACGGATCGCGCCAATACACATCACCATCTATAAACTCCTGTGTAGCAAGCAATGTAGGCTTCGGCAGTTTCTCGTAGTAACGGGAAATCTCTATCTGCTCGCGGTTCTCAAACACTTCATCGAGCGAATCATTGTATGAAGCGAACTCAGCAAGTTTCTTGCTCAAGTCTTGCTTTATCTCAACACCAATCTGGTTGGCACGCTTTGAGATGATAGCCACACTCTCGTAGATGTTGTCTGTCTCGTCACAAAGACTCATTATGTCACGGGTTACGGTGTTTACCGGTGCTTTTGACTTTTTGTAATCCATATTTATATTTACAGTTTTATTATTTCGTAATTTGCTATTTTCGAAAGAATCAGTTCTTTGTTATCTCCTTGCACTTGGCGATATACTTTTCGGCAGTAGCTCTCTCTTTAGAGTCCGGATACTCATTGATAAATCCATAACATTCGTCCTCTGCATCCTGAAAGCGCTGCATACGTTTCTCCTCAACGCTCATCTGGGCCAGTTCGTACTTGCTTTTCATCACGAGAACCGAGAAATCCTCGCGCAAAGTACTGTAAGGGAAATCATTAAGCGCGTTCTGGGCTGTTATAATACAAGCCTCGTAGTTGTTTCCACCGCTGGTGCAGTTACCGAAATAAGTACCGAGATTGTAATATAACCGCGCCGAAAGAAGTTCTTTCATCACAAGTTTGTCCTGCAATTTGAACATACGCTGCTCTGCCGTACCTTTCAACTTGGCATCGGGGAAGAGGTCCATATACTCCTGAAACGCAGAAATCGCAGCAACAGTAGGCGACTGGTCGAGGCGCGGCTCCGGCGTACTCATATAAAGACTTTGGCCGACATAGAATGAAGCCATCTCTGCATAGCGTCCGTGCGGATAGGTCTGGTAATACTTCTTGAATGTCTCTGCCGCACGCTGATAGTCGCGTATGCAATATTCCGACATTGCAAGCATATACAAACATTCCTCTGCGTTGTCTGTTCCTTTCTCTATCGTTACGAGGTCGAGCAGCAAAGTGGTCGCATGGTTATACTTTCCATTAGCAAAGCATTCCTTCGCATACTCGTATTTATAGTCGTAATCAGTGGTCTTGTAAACCTTATTGAACTCTTGGGCGCAGCTCGAAAGGAGCAACGTTACGCATATTGAAATAAAAAAAGCCTTCTTCATTCCTTATATTATATTGAACTGCAAAATTACACATTATTCCATAAACGACAAAGACGGAAAGCCTATTTTTAGCAAAAAATCACTATTAAAAGATTATCTTTGAGCGTTTTTCTGCATTTTTTGAAAGAAAAGCATGAAGTTTTTGTAATTTTGCAACCTAAATATCAATGTATCAGGCATCAGGCATAAATCTTCAAACATTAATCTTTGGATATTAAACTTTAATCTTTAAGTATTAATGAACTTCAAACTGACATCAAAATATAAACCCACAGGCGACCAACCGGAAGCCATAAGGCAGTTGACCGACGGGCTGAATCGCGGCGATAAAGCACAGGTTTTGCTCGGAGTTACAGGCTCGGGTAAGACTTTTACTGTTGCAAACGTTATTGCTGAGCAGAACAAGCCCACACTTATTCTAAGCCACAACAAGACGCTTGCCGCCCAGCTTTACGAAGAAATGAAGTCTTTCTTCCCGGAAAATGCTGTGGAATATTATGTCTCTTACTATGATTATTACCAGCCGGAAGCCTACCTTCCCACTACCGATACATATATAGAAAAGGACCTTGCCATCAACGAAGAGATTGACCGGTTGCGTCTCTCGGCCGTTTCGGCACTGCTTTCGGGCAGGCGCGACGTCGTTGTTGTCTCATCAGTATCATGCATTTACGGTATGGGAGGCCCTACAACGATGGCATCGAGCGTAATAAAGATTAAGAAAGGAGAAATCTTAGACCGCAACGAGTTCTTGCGAAAGCTCGTAGAAGCACTATACACCCGCAACGACATCGACCTGCAACGAGGCAATTTCCGCGTGAAGGGCGAGACCGTCGACATCGCAATGGCATACAGCGACAACGTTTTGCGAGTAACATGGTGGGACGACGAGATTGACACCATAGAGGAAGTGGACTCTATAACATTCCACAAACTCGGCAGCTTCGAGCAATACGAAATATATCCGGCCAACCTTTTCGTTACGTCAAAGGAGCAGACTGAACGCGCCATACATGACATTCAGGATGATTTGGTAAAGCAAATCGACTTCTTCAAAGAGCTTGGCGACAATATTAAGGCGCAGAGAATAAAGGAACGCGTGGAGTATGATATGGAAATGATTAAGGAGCTGGGGCATTGTTCGGGCATTGAGAACTATTCGCGCTACTTCGACGGGCGCGAACCGGGACAGCGGCCGTATTGCCTGCTCGACTTCTTCCCTAAGGATTTTCTGCTTGTTGTAGATGAAAGCCACGTCAGTATTCCACAAATCGGAGCCATGTATGGAGGCGACCGGGCACGCAAAAAGAACCTCGTGGAGTTCGGTTTCCGGCTTCCCGCAGCATTCGACAACCGTCCATTAAAGTTCGAGGAGTTCCACGAAATGCTCAATCAGACGATATACGTATCTGCCACCCCGGCCGATTATGAATTGGAAGAGGCCGAAGGCGTGGTAGTGGAACAGATTATCCGCCCTACCGGACTGCTCGACCCGATTATTGACGTACGCCCGAGCGAGAACCAGATTGATGACCTGACGGATGAGATTCTGAAACGCTGCGAGCGCGACGAGCGTGTATTGGTAACGACTCTGACAAAGCGTATGGCCGAGGAATTGACGGAATACCTGCTCAACCACGACATACGGGCTAACTATATACATAGTGATGTGGCCACGCTCGACCGCGTGAAGATTATGAACGACCTGCGTGCAGGACTGTTCGACGTGCTTGTCGGCGTGAACTTATTGCGTGAAGGACTCGACTTACCGGAGGTTTCGCTCGTGGCAATACTCGATGCCGACAAGGAAGGATTCCTGCGTAGCCACAGAAGTCTGACGCAGACGGCGGGACGAGCTGCGCGAAATGTCAACGGAAAAGTAATCATGTATGCCGACACTATCACGGAAAGTATGCAGCGAACCATTGACGAAACGGACAGGAGAAGAACGAAACAGCTAAAATACAACGAGGAACACGGCATCACGCCGCAGCAAATCATCAAGGACATAAAGGGGTCGTTGCCAACGCAAAACGCCAATGCGGCCTCAGAAAACACTAATGCCGTCGCGAGAAACACGCCAAAGTTTGGCGGCGGAGAAGCATCTGTGTATGTAGAGCAGACCAACGAATATATGTTTGCCGCCGACCCGATAGTGGAACGGATGACGCGCCAGCAACTCGAAAAGAGTATTGCCGCCACCACGGAACTCATGAAAAAGGCTGCAAAAGAACTCGATTTCATACAGGCGGCGCAATATCGTGATGAGATTATCAGGCTGCAAAAGGAGTTGGAAATGAAATGAATTGTTTTGCTACCGAGGCTTTGTATACGATTACAGAGGTCTTGTAATGCGATTACAAAAGCCCTGTAACAAAATTACGGACTGTCTTTCCGTATCGCAAAAACAAATAGAGCATCACCATTCTTTGCGTTTTATCACGGAAAGCAGGAAAACACTCGTTAAATAATCCTTAATTATATGGCAGATAACTTAATATTTTGTACTTTTGTAAGATAAAATATAAAAGCCAAACGATATGAAAAAATTACTTATCCTCATAGTATTGTGCCTGCCACTGTCTGCTATGGCACAGACAACAACAGACGCACAAGATCGCGTAGCAACACTGAAAGCAGAAGCAGAAGCTAAGGCAAAGGCCGCACTTGAGGCTGCAAAAGCGGCTCAGGAAGCAGCCATAGCCGCACAAAAGGCGGCTGAAGCAGCAGCGGCTGAAGCCGAGAAAGCAGCACGGGAGGCTACAAAAGAGGCTGAGCAGGCAACAAAAGTAGCAGAAGAAACGGTCAATACGGTAACAACAGAAAGCCCGTCATGGAGTGCTCCAGTGATTGTGGAAGAGCCGAACAATGCAACAGAAACGCAGGAGAAAGCCGAAAAGAAAAAGGATGACGACAAGAACAACGACGTTTATCTTGCCGTAGGAGCTGTGCCGGAGGTGGACGGCAAGGTGCAGTGGACTTGCGACATAAACGTTCCGGGCAAAAACGTGCAGCAGATTTACGACGAGATGTTGCGCATAATGTCTAAGTTGACAAAGGAAGAGAACCAACTCGAACGCAGCAAAGTGGCTTTGGTGAACGAGCAGGAGCACAAGATAGCTTCCACAATGCAGGAATGGCTGGTGTTCACCTCCACATTCCTCTCGCTCGACAGGGCCAAGATGAGTTACATACTCAATGCAGACTGTGAGGACGGACACGTGAAACTGACAATGGAACGCATCAGCTATGTTTACGGTGAAGGTAAGGACACCAACTATTACAAGGCCGAAGAGTGGATAACGGACAAGAACGCTGTGAACAAGAAGCATACGCGTCTGCTGCCAATGTCGGGCAAATTCCGCAGGAAAACCATCGACCGCAAGAACGAACTGTTCAAGACGATAAAGGCGGAACTACTGTAACAGAATGCCGGAGACGGACAAGAAAGTACACATATTTATATAATAGGTAAGGATATGACAACAGAAGACATGAGAAATCCCATCGGGGAGCGGCCCTCACGTGGCAGACACACAAAGCCGGCACGCGACAGCATCATGTATTTGAGACAATGGCTGAACGCCATCTTCATGATTGGCGCGATTGTCGGAATGGGAATTTACTTCTTCTCTGACGAATTCTCAGGCACGATAGTAATACTGGTTTCAATGGCATTCAAGATTGTTGAGTGTGCATTACGATTTATACACAAATGAAGAATAGACTCTCCACTTTATTATTTTTAACGGCATTGCCACTGCTTGGCATCGCACAAAATTTCAATCAGTTAAGGGATGACGGCACATTCACGGCCGCAGGATATCAGGAAGACAAGAATTTCGGACGCTCGGACAGTATTCAGAGCCGGCACAAAGAGATACCGCGCGGACTGAAAGTGTGGACCATTGACGAGCGTTTCGGCGACAGGCGTGAGGCCGTGCCCGACACGTTGTCGCCCATGTTCATGAATACCATCTTCACTACGGGACTACGTGGCGAATACAACACACTCGGCAATGTCGGTTCACCACGCATAAACAGAATATTCATCGACCGCATTGATGCTACCAACGCATTCTTTACTGACCCTTACGACTTTTTCTTAACGCCGGTAAGCGACTTCCATTTCACCAATACCCTGTCGCCTATAACCAATATTTCATATAATACGGCGGGCAGCAGAACAAACGGCGAAGACCACTTAAAGGCGCTTTTTGCCGTTAATGCGGGCAAAAAACTCGGCTTGGGAATGAAGTTCGATTATATCTACGGACGCGGGTATTACTCAAACCAGAATACTTCTCACTTCAATTACACTCTTTTCGGCTCGTATCTCGGCGACCGCTATCAGGCCCACCTGCTCATGTCTACAAATCATCAGAAGGTCAGCGAGAACGGAGGTATAGCCAATGACGATTATATTTTGCATCCGGAGAGCTTCAACGAGAGCTATACCGAGGAGGAAATACCCACCGTGTTGCAACAGAACTGGAACCGCAACGACAATCAGCACATCTTCTTCAATCATCGATACAGCCTCGGATTCAAGCGCAAAGTGCCCATGACAAAGGACGAGATAGAGGCTCGCAAGTTTGCTATCAAAGCCAAGAAAGAGCAGGACGCTAAAGAGGCAAAAGACAAAGCAAGGCGCAGGGCAATGGAAAACGGCGAGGACTTTGACGAGGAAGAATACGATAATGAAGTTAAGTCAAAAGGAAGGCCGGCCGACGCTAAAATCATAGGAGTAGCTCCAAGCCGGGATGCGAAAACGGATAACGGCCGTATCATCGTTGACGGCAAAACTGCTGCTGACAGTCTGCTTGCTGCCAAGAGTACGGAAAAGGAGGATACGGTATGGATGAAAGATGAGTATGTACCCGTTACGAGCTTCATACATACTGCAAAATTCGACAATTACAGACGTATATATCAGGCATACGACACGCCGACAGACTATTATCTCAACACATACGAGAACATCGGTAAGTTCGGGGGCGACTCTATATACGACAAGACACGTCATTGGGCGCTCAAGAACACGTTTGCCGTGGCTCTGCTCGAAGGCTTCAACAAGTGGGCAAAAGCCGGATTGAAGGTGTTCGCTACTCACGAACTGCGCCATTTCTCTTTACCGGAAACCGATGGTTCGTATAAGTCGTTCAATGAAAATGTCGTTACCGTGGGCGGACAACTGCGTAAAAGGGACGGCAAACTGTTGCACTATAACGTTACTGGAGAAATCGGCGTGGCCGGCGAAGATGCGGGAATGATAAACATTGACGCTGATGCCGACCTGAATTTCAAACTCTTCGGCGATACTGTGCAACTGGCGGCAAGGGGCTTCTTCCACAAGAAACCGTCGTCGTTCTATTACAGCCATTACCAATCGAAGCATTTTTGGTGGGATAACGAGAACTTCGACGACCTCGTTCACACACGCATAGAGGGACAACTGAGCATAAAGAAAACCCGCACGAGACTACGCGTGGCGGTGGATAATGTCAAGAATTACAGTTATTTGGGTATGTCATACGACCTCGTCGAGAACAGCGATAACCTCATGCGCATAAACAACGCTGTGGAAGCGCGACAGTGTGGCGATGCCGTAAACCTATTCACTGTTCAGCTGAACCAAGATTTCAGATTGGGAATACTGAATTGGGAGAACCAACTGACTTATCAGACCTCGAGCAAGGAAGATGTCATAGCCGTGCCGAAATTGAACATTTACAGCAATCTATTCATCCGTTTCAAGATTGCCAAAGTGCTGAAATGCGATTTTGGAGCCGATGTCAGATACTTCTCTAAATATTATGCGCCGGAATACAGCCCTGCTCTCGGACAGTATGCCGTACAGGAAAATCCTGACATACGCGTAAAGACGGGCGCTTATCCGATAGTGAACGCTTACGCGAACTTCCACTTGAAGAACACGAGATTCTTCGTTATGATGAGCCACGTGAATTACAGCGAGGGCGGAGAGTATTTCCTTACGCCGCATTACCCGCTAAATCAAAGAATTATACGTTTCGGTTTGAGTTGGAATTTCTTCAACTAAAAGCTACATCTACATTGAACCGGTAAAATAATAACTGCCCGTTTTATTACACAGAGAACTATCTCCGAGTAATAAAACGGGCAGTTTGCATTTCTCTTACCTCTAATCTTCAACCTCTTTCCTCTAATCTTACGAGAGAATAAGCCCCAAACTGACGAGTAATCCATAAACAAACATATTGCGAGCGGTCTTGCCAAGTACACGGTTCAAGGCCGCTCCTTTGTTTATGCGTATCATCTCATTGTAGGTTTGAGTGTGGAGCAGGATGTAAATAATAGGCAATTCAAACGCCAAATGATGGCCGTTGAAATAGAAGATACCACCAATCATGCAGGCAACATATCCGCAATAGAAATACAAGCGACGGGAACGCTGCGCCCCGAGACGCACCACGAGTGTGTTTTTGCCTTTCCGCCTGTCATTATCTATATCCCGATAGTTATTCACAAGCAGCAGCGTATCAATGACAATACCGCACGCAATGGAGGCCAGCAAGGCTTCTAGGCTCACTGTCTCGGTTTGCAGGAAATACGTCATCGTAACAGGAACGATACCGAAGAATACCAACACTAAAGCATCGCCCATGCCGTGATAGCTGAGGACTGTGGTGTAGAGGAAGCAGAACAGCACGCATATCGCCCCTACCAATATCATCGTCAGACCTCCATAAAGCACTAAAGGCAAGCCAACGGCACACGCCAGTATGGTGGTGAACGCTATTGCAATACGCATAGCACGCATCGTTACCCATTTTTGGGCGCAGGCTCGCTTCGGACCGAGGCGTGTCTCATCGTCATTTCCGCGCACGCAATCAAAATAATCGTTTACGAAATTGGCATCAATCTGCATTATAAACGCGAACAAAAAACACAAGACAGCAGGCAACACACGAAAGCCTTCAACGCCAATGTCGGCCCAAGCTAAGGCCGCACCAATCATAACCGGTACTGCTGCACCGCTCAACGTCTTAGGGCGGGCGGCAAGATACCATGCGCGCGCGCTGTTTTGTCTCACATTAATAAATACTTCCATTTGCTGTTATATATCTGTTTGCAGCCACAAAATTAACCAATAAGTTTGAAAAAGTGGCCCTATATACGAAAAGTATGCAAGAAAAACACTATCTTTGTAATATAAACCAACTTTATGACAGACAACAACGCACATATCAGCCTCGATTTAATGGAGTTTGTGGAGACATCGGTGCTGCCCCGATACACCGAATTCGACAAGGCTCATAACCTGACTCACGTAACACGGGTCATAAGCCGTTCGATTGAAATAGCAAAGGAAATCGGGGCTGACATAAATATGGCATACACCATTGCAGCATACCATGACTTGGGGCTTGAGGGACCTCGGGCGATACACCACATCACAAGCGGAAAGATTCTGACGGCGGATGCAAGACTGAAAAGATGGTTTTCACCAGAACAAATAAAGATTATGAAGGAGGCCGTAGAGGACCATCGCGCTTCGGCATCTCACGCTCCGAGAAGCATATACGGTAAGATTGTGGCCGAGGCTGACCGTGATATGGAACCGGAAATGGTGTTCAGGCGCACCATTGAGTTCGGTCTCGACCACTATCCGGATATGAACCGGGAGCAGCAGTGGGAGAGATTCCTTACTCACATGGACAATAAATACTCGATAAACGGATATATCAAACTTTGGATTCCAAACTCCCCCAACGCTAAAAAGCTAAAACAAATACGCGAAATCATCGCCCAACCTGAGGAATTGAGAAAGTTTTTCGACCGGCTGTTCGATGAAGAGAGTCGCTGATATTCAAGAAAAAAGCTGTTTTTTACATCTTAAAGCAATCTGCAGGATTGCCTATGTACCCCATCTTATATCCCAAATAAGCAAGAATGGCTATCAGCACAACAATGACTATCAAGCGGAAAAGGCATCCTGTGATTTTCTTTATAATAAAAACGCCTATGACTATTGCGGCAAGTACGCCTATATAATATTCAAAATTATTCATTATTCGATTTAATTCTAAGGAAAACTACTTAAATAATTGTCGGAAAGCGGCCGGAATCTGGCTCTCAAACTCCATACGCTCATGCGTTATCGGATGATAGAAGCACAAGACATAAGCGTGCAGGCACAGGCGATGCACCGGGTCGTCGCCGTTTCCATACTTAATATCGCCACAAACTGGATGTCCCATATCGGCAGAATGGACGCGAATCTGATTCTTCCGGCCCGTCTCCAGACGGTATTCCACAAGCGAATGGTCTGTGGTACGGTCGAGAGTGTGGAAATGTGTTACCGCGTATTTGCCCCCGTTATCCACCGGAGATGAATAGGTAACGTATGCTTTATTGTCTTTCAGCCAGTTGGCGATAGTTCCCTCATCATCTTCCATCTCCCCGCTAACCACGGCCACATAACGCCTATCGTAGACAATATCGTGCCATTCGTGCTCCAAAATCTGCTCCGTCTGCATATCCTTAGCATATATCATCAGGCCGCTGGTATCACGGTCAAGCCTATGAACAACATGGGCGCGACACGTCTGACGTGATTTATGGAAATAATCATCAAGCACCGACTTCACATTGAGCGAGGAATGGCCTGCCGCCATCGACAAAATGCCGATATTCTTCTCCACGACAACAAGATAGCGGTCTTCATAAACAATCTTCACATAACGGCTCTTAAAGCCCTGATTGTTGCGTTTTGTCTGGCTCACAGCCACTTTCATGCCCGGTTTCAGCATAAAATCAAATTGCGTAACAACCTTTCCGTTCACCTTTATGCCCCTACCCTGCAACGTAGCTTTGGTCTTCGACTTACTTTTACCGATATTCTCAAGAAGCCAATCCAAAAGATTCGCTTCCTTTTTCACCACATAATGGTCGTAGCGATTTTGATTATTGCATATATTCGATTTCATATCAATTCTCTTTCCTGCTGCAAAATTATATAAAATCCGTGAAATTAGCCACGACAGTATAGACTTTTTGGAATCTCCGCCGCTTTTTCTAAAGAACGTCCCGCCATATCCGTCAGACTTTCATCTGTAGCATCCTCATATATAATATAGTATAAAAAGCAATATTTTTTACCTCAAAATCTTGGGCTTTTGAATTATTCTCTATACCTTTGCGTACATAGATAACAGTATTAAACTTTAAAAAACTAATAGAAAATGTTGAACAAGAAAATCGAAGAGGCTATCAATGCCCAAATCAATGCCGAACTTTGGTCAGCTTATCTTTATCTTTCAATGGCGGCATACTGCCACGCAGAGGGTCGCGAAGGTACAGCAAACTGGTATGAAATTCAATTCAAGGAAGAGCAAGACCACGCAAAGATATTCTACAACTACGTCGTAGCACGTGGCGGCCGCGTAACTCTCGCTCCTATTGATGCAGTTCCCACTGAGTGGAAATCAACACTCGAAGTGTTCGAGGAGACTCTGAAACATGAGCAGAAGGTTACATCTCTTATCAACAATCTGTATGCTTTGGCAGTTGAGGAGAATGATTTCGCAACTCAGAGTATGCTGAAATGGTTCATCGACGAGCAGGTTGAGGAAGAGGAAAATGCTCAGAACATCATCGACAAACTGAGAATGATTGGCGACAACGGCTACGGCCAGTATATGCTCGACAAGGAACTTGCAGCTCGCACATACGTACAGACAGCGCAACTCAGCGGAGCAGAATAGGCCAACTCAACCGACACATCAAAGTGTCTAATAATACAAGAGGTTATAATCACGCGTTTGTGATATAACCTCTTTTTTATTTTCACGCCTTTAAGAATCACTCCGACACAGGAACACGAAGCCTGCCCACATCCCATAATTCTTATTTCATAACAGCAAAAAGCCGGGAACAAAAAAATCCGGCATAGATTTCATTGCTGAAATATATGCCGGAAAAATTCAGTGGCGCGACCGTTAATTTGCCGCATGGCCCGAAACAAGTTCAAGCCCCACTATGTTTTATGGTTACGAATTAACCGTTAACCTTCTTCATGTGTGCGATGAGCTCGAGAACCTTGTTAGAGTAACCGATCTCGTTATCGTACCAAGAAACTACCTTAACGAAAGTATCAGTCAAAGCGATACCAGCCTTAGCGTCGAAGATAGATGTACGAGTGTCGCCCAGGAAGTCAGAAGAAACAACTGCATCCTCTGTGTAACCCAGAACACCTGCCAACTCACCCTCAGAAGCTTCCTTCATAGCTGCGCAAATCTCAGCGTATGTAGCCGGCTTAGCGAGGTTTACTGTCAAGTCAACAACAGAAACGTCAAGAGTAGGAACACGCATTGACATACCAGTCAGCTTACCGTTCAGCTCAGGAATAACCTTACCTACAGCCTTAGCAGCACCAGTAGAAGAAGGGATGATGTTGCCAGAAGCAGCACGACCACCACGCCAGTCCTTCATTGAAGGTCCGTCAACAGTCTTCTGTGTAGCTGTTGTAGAGTGAACAGTAGTCATAAGACCGTCTGTGATACCGAACTTGTCGTTCAGAACCTTAGCGATAGGAGCCAAGCAGTTTGTTGTGCAAGATGCGTTAGAAACAAACTGTGTACCCTTCTCATACTTGTCAAAGTTTACACCGCAAACGAACATAGGAGTAGCATCCTTTGAAGGAGCTGACATAACTACGTACTTAGCACCAGCATCGATGTGAGCCTGTGCCTTCTCCTGTGTCAGGAAGAGACCAGTTGACTCAACAACATACTCAGCCTCAACCTCGTTCCACTTCAAGTCAGCAGGGTTGCGCTCAGCTGTTACGCGGATTTCCTTACCGTTAACAATCAGCTTGCTGTTCTCAACATCAGCCTCGATTGTTCCCTGGAATGCACCGTGCATAGTGTCATACTTCAGCATATAAGCCAAGTAGTCTACCGGGCAAAGGTCATTGATACCTACAACCTGAATGTCATCGCGTGTCTGTGCAGCGCGGAAAACGAAACGACCGATACGGCCAAATCCGTTAATACCAATTTTAATCATTTTACTTTATTTTTATTAAAGGGTTTAATATATACCTACTTAAAACTATTATCCTAACTATAAACGCTCTTACGGTGCATCAAATTCAGCTTTCAAACATTCAAAGACATCGCCGAAAACAGCATTTCCTTTTATTTCGTGCGCAAAGTTACAAAATATTTTCTATATTTGCACGAGAAAAGCAAAATAATCACTATTAAATAATATAAAAAAACTAAGGACAATGGGATTTATAAAAGAATTCAAAGAGTTTGCAGTACGCGGAAATGTGGTTGATATGGCCGTCGGTGTTATCATCGGAGGGGCATTCGGGAAAATCGTCTCATCTATCGTAGACGACATCCTGATGCCGCCTATCGGATGGCTGATTGGCGGAGTTAACTTCTCTGACCTGAAGGTTACGCTGCCTGCCGAGAAGATTGCAGGAGTGGAAATGCCTGCAGCAACCATCAATTACGGCAACTTCATACAGACTTCCATCGACTTCATCATCGTTGCGTTCTGTGTGTTCATGCTCGTGAAACTTATCAACAATATCGCGAAGAAGAAGAAGGAAGAAACTCCGGCCGCACCTCCTGCCCCATCTGCTGAGGAGAAATTGCTAACTGAAATCCGCGATTTGCTGAAACAGAAGTAAGTTGCCGACCGAAACATAAGACACGCTATATAATTAAAGGGTCCGACAATTTGCCGGGCTCTTTTGTTATATGCACTATTTTGCATCCTAACATTATTAATAAAAGATCCAAAAAATCATCCCCCTTAAAATTCATAACATATTAAGGTATAACTGTATATACTAAACGCTCTTTTCGCGATATTCCACCATCTACAACAAGTGCACAACGAAGAACAGAAAATACAATATTTCCAGTTAGATTTTCAAGTATTTTGTAAATATTATTTACCAAATTTAGCCTCTTCAAAATCCAGCCCTTTCGCGCTAACGAACGTTAAATATAGGTCTCGTTACTCATTGTTGCCCATTTTTCGACCTCAAAAATTCCAACTTCAAACTCAAAATTCGTGACTCAAAATTCCAAAAGTGCCTCCGTTGCAAAAAATCAGAGTACTTTTTCATAAGAAT
>URER01000040.1 GCA_900547005.1 uncultured Prevotella sp. | reverse complement strand
CTCTATCGCATTGCTAAACTTTACGCCTACCCACACTAAATAACTACTGAGCCGAGTAATCGACTTTGTTCGTCGGTCAATGTTATCTTTCGAACGTCTTTTTTTTAAGCTCCTTCTTGGTCTTTACACGACCTGCCCGCGCTGTTCGAGGAACTGAAAAGTAGCAGGACGAACACAGAGAACACCAGACTTTTCTACAAGAATTTCGACTCGGCGTTTCTTAATATATATCCCCATTTCGTGGAGGAGGTGAACAAACTGCTTATGCCCGAGTACAGGATAATTCCAAAAGAGGGCGGCGAAAGACTGACAACCGAGCTTCGCATCTTTGCACTCATACGCCTCGGAATCACAGACAATCAGAAGATAGCAAGCATACTGCGGTCGTCCATCACCACGATATACACCTACCGATCGAAGTTCAAGAACCGTTCCGTGGCGAAAGATGAGTTTGAGGAGCAGATAAAAGAAATCAATTTGTGATTATTCCTTGCTCATTACAGCATTAAATTGTATTTTTGCATTTGTAAAGAGGGGCTATGAAGGTTTATTACTATCATACTGTAGACATACGGGAGATGTATGACGGTTGGAGAAACGGTTCGTTTCCGGGACATTTTCTCTATGGCGCGACGCATCTGCCCAAGCTGGGCATCGACGTGATAAGGCATCAGCCTATCCGCCCGCGGCAACGGTGGAAACTGTCGCTGCATACTGCATGGAAGGTCCTGACGTGTCGGGAACGCTACGATGCGCTGTATGCCACGACATTCCGGGGGCTTGAGATTATTATCTTCCTGCGTGCGTTGGGACTTTACCGCCATCCTGTCGTGGTGTGGCATCATCAGCCGGTGGTGCGGGCGAAAAGCCGCGTGCGCGAGATGGTTGCTCGGTTGTTCTACCGGGGCATGGACAGGCTGATATTCTTCTCGGATAAAATCGTCGAGGACTCGCTGCTGTCGGCGAAGGCGAAGCGCGAGAAGATGCACGTGGTGCATTGGGGCGCAGACCTGGAATACTACGACCGGCTGCTGAAGACCGAGGGTTCGCAATCCCGTGAGGGTTTTATCTCTACGGGAAAGGAACTGCGGGATATGCCAACGTTGGTAAGGGCGTTCAATGCTGTGGGCGCGCCGATAGACATATACATCTGCCGCGAGTATGGCGGAACGAACTATGAGAGGCTGTTTGCGTCGCTCGGAACACGCGAGAACGTGAAGGTGAACTACGTGGAGGGCGTGGTGCATGGCGAGATGAGCCGGCTGGTGAACCGCTCGGCGTGTGTGGTCATCTGCTGCAAGGAGAGCAACTACACCGTAGGACTGACCACCGTGGTCGAGGCTTTGGCTCTCGGTATCCCGATGATATGCAGCCACAATCCGCAAATGCCGATGGACATAGAACGCGAGGGCTGCGGCATCACAGTGGAATATGGCGATGTGGAGGGCTGGAAACGTGCCATAGAATATGTTTGCTCGCATCCCGACGAGGCGCGGGAGATGGGTGAGCGGGGCCGGCGGTTGGCCGAACGGCTGTATAATATAGAACAATGCACGCGCGAGGTGAAGAGAATTTTGAGTTACGAGTTTTGAATTTTGAATTATGAATTGTCGCTTCGCGATTGATAATTATTAAATTACAAATTAATAATTCGTAACTCAAAACTCGTAATTCGTAATTAATATAACTCGTAATTCAAAATTCGTAACTCGTAATTCGTAATTAATATAATTCGTAATTCAAAACTCAAAAATATGAAATATAACACCGGCGAGACCGAAGAAGAGCTGCGCAGGGAATACAATCCCGACGGTTCGCTGCTGCGACAGGCACAGTTGCGGATGCTCGATATGGCCGTTTATTTGCAGAAGACGGCTAAGGAGATAGGCGTGCCGTGCCGCATTGACGGCGGAAACGTGCTCGGTGCGCTGCGCCACGGCGGTTTCATTCCGTGGGATGACGATATAGATTTTGTGGTGCATTACAAGGATTTCGGACGGCTTTGCCGCTATCTGAAAGACCATCCGCACCCGCAATACGTGTTGCAGGACAACGAGACCGACCCCGGAATGTATAAGGAGTGGGCCGTGCTGCGCGACCTCGGGAGCGAGCACGTTATCCGTGACGACATGAAAGAGAAGGAGAAACGCGCCCATCTGGCCATGAAATACCGTGGGCTGCACGTCGACATCTTCCCCTACGAGGGCTATATGATACCGTGGCTGCAGCGGTTGGCCGCAAAGTTGTCGTGTGTAGTGAACTTCAACTTGGCGGGACGGCATCCGAGGCTGGCGCAGATGGGCTACAACGTGCTGCATCATGCTGTCTTTCCGATGTTCCGTCGCATCGGCAGGGTGTTCGGAAAGGAAGATTTGTATATGCACTCCTACGGCGCGTGGTTCTATGAGCGCAACCCGAAGAGTATGATGGTACCCCACAAGGACATCGTTTTCGAGGGCTTGACGTTTGAAGGTCCGGCCGACCCGGAGGGCCTTTGCCGTATCGCTTACGGCAATTTCATGGACCTGCCGCCGAAGGACAAGCGCGACAGGCATAAGGTTGATATTGTTTTTCTTACTCCCTTACCCCTTACTCCTAAAAATAAAAAGATATGAACATAGCTGTGATATTTGCCGGAGGAGCCGGAAAACGGATGCACACGAAGTCGCGTCCGAAGCAGTTTCTCGACCTCAACGGCAAGCCGATAATAATCTATACGCTCGAACTTTTCGACAATCATCCACTCATCGACGCCATCGTCGTGTCGTGTATAGAGAGCTGGATTCCTTTTTTGGAGAAGCAGTTGCGCAAGTTCGAGATTACGAAGGTGGTGAGAATCGTGCCCGGCGGCGACACCGGACAGGACTCGATATACAACGGACTGTGTGCTGCCGAGGACTATGCGGGCGGCGATGACGCTACGGTGCTAATCCATGACGGCGTGCGCCCGCTGATAACGGAGGACACGATAACCGATAATATAAAGAAGGTGGAGGAGTGTGGCAGTTGCATCACGTGCATCCCGGCCACGGAGACGTTCATCGTGAAGCAGGCGGACGGTTCGCTTGAGATACCCTCGCGTGCCGATTCGCTCATAGCACGTGCGCCGCAGAGTTTCCGTCTGGCTGACATTATCGGCGCGCACCGTACCGCACGCAGCGAGGGACGGCACGACTTCATCGATTCCTGCACCATGATGAGCCATTACGGACATCGGCTCGGGACGATTATCGGACCGATGGAGAACATCAAAATCACCACGCCCACCGACTATTTCGTGCTGCGCGCGATGGTGAAAGTGCATGAGGACCAGCAGATATTTGGGTTGTGAGGCCGCTCCGCTTTCAGGTTATGAGGTCTTGAGGTTATAAGGTGGGATTAGCAATGAGGATAACCACAACGCAAATTTCACCTTACAACCTGAAAGCGAAGCGACCTTGTAACCTTAAAACCTTAGAATGTTATGAACAAAACTCTATTAGAAGACATAAAACAATTTGCCGGAGACTTTCCTTTATACGAAGGCCTGCGAGGCAAAAACATACTCGTTACGGGCGCAACCGGGCTGCTCGGCTCGTGTACGGTAAGGGCTTTGCTCGCCTTGAACAACGCCCACGGTCTCGGAATGGGCGTTACCGCCGTTGTGAGAAATATGGAAAAGGCGCGCCGGATGTTTGGCGACGAAACGCAAGAACTACGATTCTATGAGTACGACTTCGCACAAACAGAACCCTTCCAACCTGAAATCACACCTTATTATATTATACACCTCGCAGCGCCGACGGCGTCGAAATACTTCGTAGAGCATCCTGTGGAGACCATGACGACAGTGCATAACGGTACGCTGACAATGTTGGAGTATGCCCGGACGGCACAAGTGGCCGGACTGGTGTATGTCTCCACGCTCGAAGTCTACGGCACGGTGCTTGATGACAGTACAGCCCTTGATGAGCAACAGCAAGGTTATCTGAATCCGACCGAGGCGCGAAGCAGTTATCCGATGGCCAAACGCGAGGCCGAATGCCTGTGCCATGCATACGCCTCGGAGTATGGAGTGCCCGTAACAATCGCCCGGCTGGCACAGACGTTCGGTGCCGGAGTGGGCAAAGACGACGGCCGGGTGTTCGCCCAATTCGCCCGGAACGTAATCACAGGCAACGACATCGTACTCCACACACGTGGCGAGTTGTGCCGTTGTTACTGCTATACGATGGATGCGGTGAGCGCGTTTCTCTATCTTTTGCAGCGTGGCGAGGCCGGCGAGGCCTATAACGTGGCGAACGAAGACAGCTACATCTCCATCATCGACATGGCCGGGATGGTATGCCGAGAGTTCAATCCCGAAATCCATCCTGTTATAGAACTGCAAGGCGGCATGGGCTATTCGCCTACCACCCGGCTGCGCCTGTCCACCGCCAAAATGCAACGGCTCGGTTGGAAGCCCCGTTACTCACTGCGGGAAATGTTCGACAGGCTTATAACATCAATGAAGGAGGAATAGCATGGCATCAGTATTGAAGCGCATCTACGACAAGATTTTCCACGTGTATGACCGTCGCGACACTGCCGAATGGGAACATGAGCCGGTTGCTGACCGCCCAATCTATGGCGTGTATCACGTGATGTGCGACACAGGGTGGGAAAGGCTGGTGGCCCGGCAGGTTGCCACGCTGAAGCAAAGCCGACTGCTCGATGCCACGACCACGCTTTTCGTGAGTGTCATTGCTAAAGACAAGGCCGACGTAGAGCGTCTACGTGAGATGATAGGCAGTGGGAAAATGAAGATAATATCATGCGTGGATACGCCCACGCGCTATGAGTATCCCGCCTTAGAACACGTGAAGCGGCTTGCTGACAGCGAGGACTGCATGATATACTACTTCCATACGAAGGGCATATCCTATCAGGCAGTGAACAGCAACGACGCCACCTTCCGTTCGTTCCGCCGCAAGATAGACGCCTGGACGGAGATGCTCGAATATTTTATCTTCACGAAATGGCGCGTGGCGGTGAATGCCCTCGCGGCCGGATACGATACTTACGGCTGCTACCGTTGGCCTCCGCGCAACTACACCATGTTCTCGGGAAACTTCTGGTGGGTGTCGGCGACATTTGCCCGCACGCTGCCCGACTTCTCCGAAGAGGTAACGCGGGCAGACCGCTTCTATTCCGAGGTGTGGCTGTTTCAAGAGCCTAACAACGTGTTCTCGCCGTTCGAGAGCGTCGTCGACCTCTATTTCGTGCGTATTCCCCGGTCTGTTTATGCCTCTGCCGAGCCGCCGTTGAAAGACCGGCTGGCCTTTGCCATGGCATACAACTGGCGCAAACTCCTGAAGCACGCATTCGGATATAATTATAAGAAAAACTGTCAGAAAAGATTCCAAAAGCTCAAGCATGAACTGAAATAAATGCTTTTTCATGGCTCTTTTGCAAAGAATACCGAATATTTATATTACTTTTGCAACATGGGAGCGTATTATGCGTCAGGCAGAAATGCGTTTGAGTTTTACAGATTGGCTGATTTTAAGTCAGGCATGAAGAGCAAATCAATAATATTTTACAACATTCTTTTATGAACGAACCAACAATTAAAGTTACGGGAAAAGGTTCTGTAAAGGCAATAGCCGATGTCATATTCATTGATATAGACCTTGTGGGCAAATTCATGAAATACAGCGAGGCTTATTTCCGTGGCAAGCAGGAATGCCGGATGGTCAAGGACATTGTGTCGAAACATGGTCTTGACAGTAGCATTGTGAGCACTTTGGACATGAAGATAATGAAGCAAGTGTCTTTGGAATACGACAAATACACAAATACTAACGAGGAAGTGTTGGCCGGCTATACGTTGAAGAACTTGCTCAGAATTGTTCTGCCGAAGGAATACGGTCATCTTGATTCTATCATCGGCGACATCAGCCGCATCATAGAGGGTGTGGACGTGAAACTGAGATATGGCATTGCCGATCCGCGTCCGTACCGTTTGCAGGTGCTGACTAAGGCCGTTGAGGAGTCGCGCGTGAAAGCCGAGACTCTGGCTGCGGCTACCGGTTATAAGTTGGCTGGTGTTAATGAAATCCTTTATACCGAGTCTGATGCTGATTTCATAGACCATAGCGAGTTGGAAGCAGGTGATGCCGAAGACATGGTTGGCCTCATTTCGAACCAGAAAACAGCCGATGAGCCAATTCAGATTACCGATAAGGTAACTGTGTCGTGGTTCCTCAAGAAATAAATGTTATATATATAATAATGTGAAAACATCGGCCCGCCGTTCTCTTATCGCGAGAACGGCGGGCCTTTTTTTATGCAGATGTCTCAGTACTGCACCCGAAATACTCGGGTACTGAGGCCTGAATACTCGAGTAATCAGACCCGAATTACTTGAGTATTTAAGCCCGAATTACTTGAGTACTGAAGCCCGATTACTCGAGTACTGCGCCGAAATACTCCAATTCTGTGACTAAAGTATGGCTTAGCGGAAAATACTGTGGTGTACAAAAACGGATTATATATGATTTTATTGCCGTCCGCTAAAACTCAAAGGCTCATCAATCATAATATTGAATGGCTGAAATCAGAATATGAAAGTCATTGCTTAGTATTATGGCCGTGTTCATAAAATTTTCTGACTAAATCCATTTGCTCGTGCGGTTTTATGTATTTGTTGTTGATTTTGATTATTTTTTTGATTATTTTGCAGCATTATAAAGTTTTTTCTTGTAAAAGATGCTTTGAATCATTTATTTTATATATCTTTGCAATAATATATCTTACATTTTAAAATAAAATATTAAAATAAAATTACACAATGGAAAATAAGGAAAGCAACAAATTTGTTCCAAGATTGGATGCAACTATCGTAGAGAGGTTCAATGATTATGAACTCGTGTTAATAAATGGAGGCAAAGGAGGACTATTGGGGTTTGTGAAAAAAATCTTAGGTGGTAGTAATGGTACTTGCAATACTAATTCTTCTTGTACTACTAATAGCGGTAATTGTGTTCAAGGATGTGCATGTAAATAACGTTATAATAAATATTAAATCATAGTATACGCTTGCTTATGAAGGTAAGTTCATACAATAATTTTGTGCACGTTAATGGTAATATGCATTTGCTATATAATTCGTTTAGCGGTGCATATTTACTAATAAAAGAAGAAATAGCCAATTGCCTAAAAAACAATAATCTTGAGGAACTTGAAAATAATCATTTAAATTCTTGGAAAGAACTAATAGATAATGGTATTATTATAGAAGATCAAATAGACGAGTTCTTGCTTGTTAATAACATAAGATTCCAACAACGCTATAGCCCTCTTTATTATCATCTTACAATAAATCCAACAATGAATTGTAATTTGAATTGTTGGTATTGTTACGAAGACCATAATCGGAGTTCCAATATGAGAGAGAATATGGCTGATAAGGTAATGCAACACTTGATAGGGCATTACAGGTTAACACAGTTCAAATATTTGTCTTTGGGATTTTTTGGTGGAGAACCGTTGTTGAAGAAAAAAATATTAATAAATATATTGGACAGAATTAGAATGTTCTGTAATGATAATGGCATAATACTTAATCTGAACCTTACTACAAATGGAACGTTAATAGATGAAGAATTTATTGGGCATCTTGAAGGTATAAATGTGACTTGCCAAATTACCCTTGATGGCAACAAAAATAAACACGATACGGTTAGAATCTCAAGAACAACGAATAAGGGAAGTTACGATAAAATTATAAATAACATGAGACTCCTTACACAAAAACTTGTTGATTATAATCTTATCGTACGTGTTAATTTTGACAACCAAACTCTTCTTGGACTTACAGATATTCTTGATGATATTAATACTTTTCCCAGAGACAAGGTCTCAATAGGACTTCATCGAATTTGGCAAGTGGATGATAAAACTATTGACTATAAAAGATTATATGATTTTATTTATAAAGCAAATGAACGTGGTTTTATAGTAGTGTTTAATCCTTTAGGCAGTGTTATTACACATTGTTGTTATGCGGACAATTATAATCAAGCTGTAATAAATTTTGATGGCAACATATATAAATGTACTGCAAGAGCATTCACACCCGCTAATAAAGAAGGATGGTTAGATGAAAACGGGAACATTCTTTGGGATACCAATAAACTGCAAAAACGCATGAGTACACACGCTCCCGATATATGTGAAAAATGTAAATTATATCCAACTTGTTTTGGGATATGTTCACAAAATCTTATGGAGAATGGAAATTCCAATAAATGTAGAATAAGCAATGATATCGGTATAGATAATCTAATTCTAATAAATTTCAATCAATATTTGCTGAGAAATAAGATATTTGAGAATAAAGATGAAAAGAGTATTATTTAGCTTTATATTAGCAATGGCATTTTTTACTTTCACAAAAGCACAGTATCTTGCAGTAAACGGCTACATATTCACTAATGATAGTACGCAACTACAGATTGTTCCGTTTGCTACGGTCAAGTATTCTGATTATAAAGACCACAACAAGGTAGAGTATGTCGGCTTTACGGACTTGAGCGGACAATATAATCTTGGTGACCGTGTAAAGTCACAGGATTATCATATAGAAATAGAAGCTCCAGGATATGAGACGCGAGAAAAGTGCATTGGCAGGTTGCCAAATAGTTTTGACGGAAATATGACTTTCCATTTTGAAATGCACAAGTCAGGTAGTCAGAAAACACCAGTATCCATAATTTACTCAGACAGTATCTACAGGAAACAGTCAAACCTTATAGAAGCGGTGAAATCACTGCCCGTTGTCAGCAGTATAGAGGAAACAGACGTATTGTCGCAAAATGGCAACACACTGAAGTTGCTACTCAACGGCTATTCGTTTGATATGGCTAATTTGGTATATTTCAGAGATCTTCCCACTGCAGTTGTCAAGGATATAGAATATTATGATCTCTCGGCTTATAATACAATCTACGAAGGCGTGATAAATGTGGTGCTGGCGGAAGGAGAACAGGCGGGATCTCCAGACTTTGCCCCTGCTGAGACCTCTTATTATGATATTCCCTAAAGCAGGCTGACGGCAGGATGCTTGACAGAATATATATAGTGGTATTGTGCCTCGGGCTTTCCGTGGTATCGGAAGCACAAGTTTGCTTCAATGGAACGGTGCTGTCGGGCGAAGACAGTACCGCTGTTTCTTTTGCCAGTGTCTGTATGTCGGAACATAACGGCATAGCCAAAAACACCACACTTACAGACTTGTATGGCAAATACACCATACAGTCACTGAAGACAGGCAGATACAGGGTGACTATATCCAGTGTGGGTTATGAGACTTTGGATACGCTGATAAACGTGAGGTATCCATCTGTGGGCAACAATACGGTATCAAAATGTTTTGTCTTAATCCCCTGTGATAATATGCTTGATGAAGTGGAGGTGAGGGGTACAACTATTACTCACGGGATAGACCAACATAGGTATCTTGTAACGAGGAACGACCTAAGAAACGCAGTTAGTGCAGTAGACCTCGTGCGGAAAATCTCAGGTGTAGACTATGATGTCGCCACGGGAAAGGTGGTATCTTTCAGGGGAGGCAACATTAAGATACTAATAAACGGAGTGTCGGCATCTGAAAATGACTTGCAGGCGATAGATGCAGATCAGATAAAACAGATTGTACACTATGATTTTCCGCCTGCGAAATACGCGGGCTATTCAGCAGTTGTCAATTTCATAACCAAGGAACGCAAGTCGGGCTTGAACGCTGGTGCATCAGCCACGCAGGCACTCGCAACGGGATACACAAACGGCATGGTGTTTTTCAAGTATAATCATGGTTACGATCAGATAGGTATAGAGGCTAACACTTCATACCGAAACTACACAGACTTTGACGTGCTAAACTCCTACGAGTATTCGTTGAATGGTAAAGATTATACCAGCACCATACATGGCAGACGGAAATTCGGTTATGATGATAACTACATACAGCTTTCCTATAACAGGAACGTGCCAGACAAGTATCAGATGAACATAGCATTCTCGCCTAACTTCCAGCATGTGCGTTTGGACGAAAAGCAAGACAATGTGTTTTCTGTTGACGGTATCGCGTGTCGCAGGGACGGAACAGTGTATAGCCGTTCCAAGCAGTTCACTCCGAGCTTGGACATTTATACAAACATACAACTGCGGCATCAGCAGGAACTTACATTCAATATCGTTGGCTCCTTAATCTCTGCAGACAAGGTATATAATAAGGTTGAAAAATGTAAAGCAGAAAGCGTATATGCAGATGATAACATACAGGAGAACAGTAAGCACTCTGTGATAGGTGAACTGTCATACAGGAAGAGGTTCAAGAATGGTTTCTCGATGAGCTGGACGGACAGGTTCTCATATGGCAGGCTTTCGGCAAGTGTCAGCAACGGCTTTACCGATCCGGAGTATAAGACAAGGATGACAACCAACTATGTCGCAGGCGAGATTGAGGGCAGCATCGGCAGATTTATGTTTAGGGCATCAGCCGGGTTGACTTATTATGACAACAGGAACGATGAGTGTTCCTATTCTTCAATGGCGTTCGAACCGATGCTGCTTGCAGGCTGGAATGTAAACAAACGCATGACGGTGAGGGGGGTATTCAGCCGGACTTCTACGATGCCGACATTGTCACAGTTGAGCAGCAATAAGTTTCTTATAAACGAGAATATCATATCACAGGGCAATCCAGAACTGCGCAATAGTACCTCAAACGTACTGGCTGTGATGCTGTCATACACGCAGCCGTGGGTGAACACGGAACTTGTATTGGGTTATGCTACTCAAAAAGACGCTATAAATTCTTATTTCGTGCAGGAATGTGATTTTATTTGCCAGAAATATGAGAATGCCGCTCGGGAGAGGTCATATTTTGCAGAAGGTTCATTGGTGTTCAAACCGTTCCCTAAAAGTGACATCCTCTCTCTGAAATTGTCGGCACTATTTGAGCATGACTGTGTAGAAAGTGGCTTTGTCGGGAAATACAGCTATAACCAAGTACCGATAGATTGCAGCATAACTTTCAATTATAAGAAAGTGCTGGCTTCCTATACGGGAAACATCCTGACATGGGAACTGAACTCACCATATCTGGAAAAGAAAGAGAAGGTTTCCACTTTGACAGTCCGCTATAATCCAGTCAAGAATCTAAGTTTGTCAGCTAATGTTCTTTGGCTTGGCAGGCCTGCGGAGTACAGGTCGAAGACCATAGACGGCAGTGTTGTGTCATATCATGGAATGACCAATATACACGATAATATGAATATGATTACGGTGGGAATAAGCTATCGTTTCAGTACAGGAAGAAAATACATCAACAAGGAAAAGACAATTAGAAACGCCGATAAGGACTCTGGCATAAATTGATATGACAAATTTTCCATTTCATAAGCAGTTGGATCAGATGGATTGTGGGGCAGCATGTATTAAAATGATTGCTGATTATTATAGGGCTACTATAAGCATTGATAAAATTAGAGAATTATGCGAGCAGGGGGTTCTTGGTGTCAATATGAAAGGAATATGTAACGCTTTTGAATCCTTAGGCTTTAATGTTATAGCAGGAAAAGTAACATTTAAAGATTTATGTGAGAAAGCTAATATGCCATGTATATTACATTGGAATCAAAATCATTTCGTTGTATTATACAAGGTTAGAAAGAGGGCTAATAGATATATATTCTACGTTGCTGATCCAGGGAAGACATTATTGAAATACGGAGAGAAAGAATTTGCAGAAAAATGGATTAGCACAGTGTCAAATAGTTATGAAAAGGGTAGCGTTGTCCTTATTGAACCTTCTACACAATTTTCTCAAGATTGGAGAAAGGCAAACTCTCTTACAAAATCTATAAATAGATTTAAATTCATTTGGGCGTATTCCCAAAAATACAAATATACATTTCTACAAATAATATATGGACTTGTTGTTACAAGTCTTATATTTTTATTGACACCTTTTCTGACAAAGGCTATCGTTGATTTTGGAATTAGTACGCATAACCTCGATTTTATTTGGTTGGTCTTGGTTGGGCAACTAATGTTAGCAGCAGGTAATGTCCTTATTGATTTTATACGAAATAGACTCCTTTTATATGTTGGTACAAGGATAAACATATCTCTTATTTCTGATTTCTTTGTCAAACTGATGCGCTTACCTCTGTCATTTTTTGAAACGAAAATGTTAGGAGATTTGTTACAAAGAGTTGAAGACCATAAACGCATAGAAAGGTTCATGACGTCTTTATCACTTAATGTTATATTCTCGTTTATAGCTTTTATTGTTTATGGTGTAGTATTGGGGATTTTGGAATTCAATGTATTTATTGTTTTTTTCTGTAGCAGTATTTTGTATGGAGGTTGGCTTATGCTTTTTGTTAAAAAAAGAAGATTGTTGGATTTTAGCTTCTTTGAGCAACAGGCGAAAAATCAAAACATAACCTATCAACTAATAAATAGCATTCAAGAAACAAAGTTACATAATGCAGAGAACCGCAAAAGATGGGAATGGGAAGATGTACAGGCTGATTTGTTTAATGTTAATATGGAAATATTGAAACTTCAACAAAATCAGGCTATAGGCTGTGTCTTGTTGACGCAATTTAGGAACATTTTAATAACAATAATTGCGGCTACATCTGTAATGACAGGAGACATAACTTTAGGAACTATGCTTGCTATACAATTCATAGTTGGAGAACTAAATTCTCCAATAGAGCAAATCTTAGCATTGATATACAATTGGCAGGACATAAGCATTAGTATGGAAAGAATTAATGATATTCAATGTCAAAAAGAGGAGAATCAAGACAGAATTATTAAAAAAAATGTGTCAAATGACAAATCTCTTTATATTCGTAATTTATCCTTTAGATATCCTGGTACATATAAAAATGTGTTGTCTGATTTGAACTTAACTATACCAGAAGGAAAAATTACAGCAATAGTGGGGAGTAGTGGAAGTGGCAAAACTACTCTGCTAAAACTATTATTGGGCTACTATAGCAATTTTTATGGTGAAATTAACATCGGAAACACAACTATAAATAGCATAAATTTGAAATGGTGGCATAGTAAATGTGGAGCTGTAATGCAGAACGGTTTCATATATTCTGACAGCATAGCTGGCAATATTGCTGTATCAGAAAACGAACCTGATAAAAAGAAACTTTTATATGCCGCAAAAATATCTAATGTTGACAAAATTGTAGAAGAACTTCCTTTGAAATTCAACACTATGATTGGTGATGATGGACAGGGATTAAGTCAAGGACAAAAACAGCGTATCCTCATAGCAAGAGCGGTATATAATAATCCCGAATATATTTTTTTAGACGAAGCGACAAATTCTCTTGATGCAAATAATGAAATGGAAATAGTACGTAATCTATCTGCATTTTGTAAAGGTAAAACTGTCGTGATTATAGCACATAGACTTAGTACCGTGAAGAATGCAGATCAAATAGTGGTATTAGAAAATGGTAAAATAGTAGAAATCGGCAATCATACAGAATTGACATCTCTAAAAGGGAAATATTACCAATTAGTTAAAAATCAACTTGAATTTGGTTGTTAAATGAAAGAACAGGATATAGAATTAAAAAGTGAGAAGGCAAGGACGCTTATAGACAGTACACTTCCTTTCTATACGAGATATGGTATTGTCATCGTTTCTTTGATAATTTTTCTTATGGCTTTTGCTTTCGGACGAATAGGGGTTTCAGAGAAAGGTTCTTTTTTGGTAAAAATAGCTCCCAATAAGGAAATTGGATATATTACAATACCTATTGATGCTGATTTGCCTAAAAACTTGGAATATGTAGAAATAAAAGTAGCCCATTCTAATATTATGTGTAAAATAATTAAGGTTGAAGAGAAAGAAAAATCCAAATGTTTACATATTGACCTTGCCAACGTAAAGTCTTTGCACAAAAAGAATTATCAATATGGTATGTATGCAGAATTTACCATATATAGATATACTTTTATGGATTGTCTTAATCCTTTTGCAAGATAGGGATAATTAATTTAATAATTAAAGGCGTGTCTTTGCGGTTAAGTATGGTTAATATTCTAAAATACGGTTAATAAAATATAAAACCAAAGTTCTTGCGTTGCCGTGGATATTGTCTTATAATATTAAATATGTACCTTTGCAGTCCGATTATTGGGGGATACACTTAGAGTCCCCGGTACGGGAGTGTTAATAGTGGCGCATTTGGCCGTGCTCCGCGGTTAGTGAATCGCCCGTGCGAAATGTAATAATTGTTTTTTAGTAGTAAAATTAAAATTTAGAATGGACACATTAAGTTACAAGACTATTTCCGCCAACAAGGAAACAGTTAAGAAAGAGTGGGTCGTAGTGGATGCCAGCGATCAGGTTGTAGGTCGTCTTTGCTCTAAGGTGGCAAAGTTGCTCCGCGGTAAGTACAAGCCCAATTTCACTCCGCACGTAGATTGTGGAGACAACGTAATCCTTATCAACGCAGCTAAGGTTGTTTTCACCGGCAAGAAAGAGACAGATAAGGTTTACACACGTTATACCGGTTATCCGGGTGGACAGCGTTTCAACACTCCGGCCGAGCTTCGCACAAAGAAGGACGGCGTTGAGAAGATGCTCCGCCATGCAGTTAAGGGCATGCTGCCAAAAGGTCCTTTAGGCCGCAGCTTGCTGAAGAACCTTTATGTTTATGAGGGAACTGTGCACGCACATGAGGCTCAGAAACCTAAGGCAATAGATATTAACCAGTATAAATAATTAGGAAAAGATGGAAGTAATAAATGCAATTGGTCGCCGTAAGAGCGCAGTAGCTCGTGTTTACCTTTCAGAAGGTACCGGTAAGATCATTATCAATAAAGTAGAACTGGATAAGTATTTCCCATCAGCTATTCTGCAGTACGTGGTTAAGCAGCCGTTGGAACTGCTCGAGGCAGAAGGTAAGTATGATGTTAAGGCAAACCTCGACGGCGGCGGTTTCACAGGTCAGAGTCAGGCATTGCGCCTCGCTATCGCCCGCGCTCTCGTTAAGGTGAACGCCGAAGACAAGAAGACCCTCAAGGATGCAGGCTTCCTCACACGCGACTCTCGTGTTGTTGAGCGTAAGAAGCCGGGTCAGCCAAAGGCTCGTCGTTACTTCCAGTTCAGCAAGCGTTAATCGTCCTGCGGACAGCTATACGCTTCGCTCAGTTGCCTGTTGCGGGCTTCCGGTTTTCATGGGCTTTGCAGCCGCATGACGAAATCGGGATGACAACTCAAAACTGACAACTGCAAACTGAAAGAAAAAAGTTTAGTATCTAAATCGCCGGGACTCTGTGGCGTGGCTTTTCAGCCGGACAGATTACCCGCCGGTTGGTTCTAATCGGAGAATTACAAAGAAAGTAAACAATTAAAAAGAAAGAAAACAAAATGTCAAGAACAAATTTTGACCAGTTATTGGAGGCAGGATGTCATTTTGGCCACCTCCGTCGCAAGTGGAATCCGGCTATGGCTCCTTATATCTTCATGGAGCGCAACGGTATTCATATCATTGACCTTCACAAGACAGTAGCTAAGATTGACGAAGCTGCTGAGGCTTTGAAGCAGATTGCCAAGACAGGCAAGAAAATCCTGTTCGTCGCTACTAAAAAACAAGCTAAGGAGATTGTTGCTGAGAAAGCAGCGTCTGTAAATATGCCTTACGTTATCGAGCGTTGGCCGGGCGGTATGCTCACCAACTTCCCTACAATCCGCAAGGCTGTTAAGAAAATGGCGAACATCGATAAGTTGATGGAAGACGGAACATTCTCTAACCTCTCTAAGCGTGAGCTTCTTCAGGTAACACGCCAGCGCGCTAAGCTCGAGAAGAACCTCGGTTCTATCTCAGACCTTACACGTTTGCCGTCTGCGCTCTTCGTTGTTGACGTAATGAAAGAGCATATTGCCATTAAGGAAGCTAACCGTCTGGGCATTCCTGTATTCGCAATCGTTGATACCAACTCTGATCCGAAGAACATCGACTTCGTGATTCCGGCTAACGATGACGCTAAAGACTCAGTAGAGACTATCCTCAGCGCTTGCTGCGGTGCTATCGCTGAAGGTCTGGCAGAGCGCAAGGCAGAGAAAGCAGACGAGAAGGCTGCCGCTGAGCAGAACGAAGAGGCTAAGCCAAAGCGTGCCCGTAAGTCTGCACGCAAGGACGCTCCGGTAGAGGCTCCGGCCGCAGAGGCTGCTCCTGCTGCTGAGGAAGAGGCTCCGGCAGAGGCTTAATGACTGGTTTTCCTGTGATAATCACAGTTTTTTAATCATTAAAAATAATAGTATGGCTATTTCAATAGAAGATATAAAGAAGCTCCGCGCAATGACAGGCGCAGGCTTGGCTGACGTAAAGAAGGCTCTCACAGAGGCTGAGGGCGACTTCGATAAGGCTAAGGACCTTCTCCGTGAGCGCGGACTTGCTATCGCTGCAAAGCGTAGCGACCGTGAGACTTCAAACGGTTGTGTACTTGTAAAGGTTGCCGACAACTTCGGTGCTATAATCGCATTGAAGTGTGAGACAGACTTCGTGGCAAACGGAAAGGATTTCATCGGCCTTACTCAGGCTATCCTTGACGTTGCTGTTGCAAACAAGTGCAAGACTTTGGACGAGGTTAAGGAACTTACTTTGGCTGACGGTCAGAAGGTGCAGGATGCTGTAACACAGCGTTCTGGTATCACCGGTGAGAAGATGGAACTCGACGGTTATAACACTCTCGAGGGTGATAACATCGAGGCTTACGACCACATGGGCAAGCACACTCTCGCTACTATGGTTCAGACCAACAAGGCAAACGCTGAGGCCGGACACAAGGTTGCGATGCAGGTTGCTGCTATGAAGCCGGTTGCTCTCGATGAGGCATCTGTTCCGCAGAACATCATTGACGAGGAATACAACGTAGCTGTTCAGAAGACTAAGGAAGAGCAGGTTGAGAAGGCTGTTGTCAACGCAATCAAGAAGGCCGGTATCAACCCGAACCTCGTTGACTCTGACGACCACATCGAGTCTAACATCAACAAGGGATGGCTTACTCGTGAGGATGCAGACCGCGCTAAGGAAATCCGCGAGAAGACCGCTGCAGAGAAGGCTGCAAACCTCCCTGCACAGATGATTGAGAACATCGCTAAGGGTCGTGTGGCTAAGTTCTTGAAGGAGAACTGCCTTGTTGACCAGGAATTCCAGTTTGGCGACGGCGACAAAATCAATGTTGCTACATGGTTGAAGCAGCAGGATAGCGAGTTGAAGATTGTTAACTTCAAGCGCTTCACTCTTGCAGCAGAGTAATCAAACGCAGAATATAAAAACGCCCGTTCCATAATTTGGAGCGGGCGTTTTTCGTTGTCAGTTTTCCGGGAAGAGCCTTTCGGCTTGGCCGGATGATTGGCGCAAAGCACTCAAATGATGACCTTGAACTATCCAAACAGACCAAAAAAATCTCAATCGGCAGAATAACGTATACTTTATTTTGCCGATTGAGGGTGTTTTATTATCTTTACGGCGGATTAAGCCGAGATTGTTAAAACATTTATAAATAACACGATATGAAGATATTCGCGATAGGAATGAACTACATTCAGCACAATAAAGAGCTGGATGGAGCGTTATATAAACCGGAGGAGCCTGTGATTTTCACAAAGGCCGACTCTGCTTTGCTGAAAGACGGAAAGCCCTTTTTTGTGCCCGACTTCATGGGGCAGATTGACTATGAGACCGAAATCGTGGTGCGGATATGCCGGCTTGGCAAGAGCATTCCGGCCCGGTTTGCCCACAGGTACTATGATGCCGTAACCGTTGGAATAGATTTTACGGCGCGGGATATGCAGAGAAAGGCGCGCGCAGAGGGGCGTCCGTGGGACATTTGCAAAGGTTTCGACGGCTCGGCTGCAATAGGCGAGTGGGTAGACGTAAGCAAATTCCGTGATATACAGGCCATTCACTTCCACTTAGACATCAACGGCAAGACCGTGCAGGAAGGCTGTACGAGCGATATGTTGTTTAAGGTGGACGAGATAATAGAATACATCAGCCGTTTCTATACATTGAAAACAGGCGACATCCTCTATACGGGAACACCCGCGGGGATAGGTGCTGTGAGCATAGACGACCATTTAGAAGGATGGATAGAGGACCGCAAGGTGCTTGAATTCAATTGCAAATAAAGATTGAGACGGCCGTTACCACCTATTTGTATTATATCTGATGATGATAAAAGACATTAAGACGAGTATGTGCCGGACACATATATGCGACAGATTCTCACACTTCTTCCTCGATAAAAGGGAAGGAGAGTGGAAGTCTGTTTTTTGTTTTTATGCGGCGTTTTTAATCCTTTGTCTCTTCGCGACAACGGCGAAGGCACAGAAAAAGTTCTTCAATCTCACGGCCGATGAGGTGAAAATCGACACCATGTTGCCCCGTTTTTCGTATTCGGTGCCGCTTGGTGAGAATTTCGCCGACTCAGTTTATGAAGTCAAGATTAAGTATCCTGAGTTCATAGACATAAGCCGCAAGGACTTGGAGAAATACCAAAAGATTGTCAGGAAAGAACAGAAGGCGATGCAGGATATGGCAGATGGCGGTTTGTCAGCATATTCGCAACTCGCGCAGAACAATCTGAAAGAACTGCCCGATGTGGAGAGACGCATCGTGGTGGATCGCAAGAAAGGCAAGCTCGAGCTATCTTTCGTCCCGGTTGTGAAGCGGAAGGGAAAGTATCAGATGCTTGTCAGTTTCATGATAGACATAACGTCGAAACCCGTTAAACGCTCGGCGATGAAGGCGAAAGCCCGTGCTTCAGTAGCCACGGCCGACAGATATGCCGGCCATTCCGTTCTCGCGACAGGCCGATGGGTTAAGATTCGCATTCCGGCAAACGGTGTCTACCAACTCACAAACGACCTTCTACGCAGGGCAGGATTCAGTAATCCCGACCGTGTGAAGATATACGGATACGGCGGAAACCTGCAAAACGAGAAACTGGTAGGCTCGGAACTCGCCGAACTCGACGACCTTAAGGAAGTAGCGACGTGTACGGTCAACGGCCGCCGGTTGTTCTATGGCAAAGGACCGGTGAGCTATGGCAGTCCGTCTTCGGCCCGACGCATTCGCAACCCGTATTCCGACTACGGCTATTATTTCCTTACCGAGAGCGATGGAGAGCCGTTGACTGTAGACGAAACCGAGTTTCTGAACTCTTTTTATCCCGCAAACGACGATTACTATTCACTGTATGAAGTCGATGATTTTGCTTGGTTCCGAAGCGGACGCAACCTCTTTGAGAGTACGCCGATAGCTCAGGGAAAGTCCAAAACTTATATTTTCCCGAATACACAAGGGGCAAAAAACCGTCAGATTAAGGTGGCTTTGACCTCCGGAACACTGAGTTCTGCCGGCATAAATATTAACGGTAAGGATGTGGGTGAGATGTTCTTTTCTGCAACTGGTAATTCGGATGCAGCCCAAGAGATTATCAGAAGCTATTCGGTTTCCGGCAATCAGATTGCTGACACGGTTACCGTAACGTGCCAACCGAACGGTCCGCTGCGCATGGACTATATTCTGGTGACATACGACGAGCCGCGTCCTGCGCCAGATTTCGCAAGCGGAACATTCCCCGTTCCCGAATATGTGTATGCCATAACCAATCAGGATTTGCATTCACATGGGCCTGCCGACATGGTGATAATAATCCCGACAAGTCAGAAACTGCTTGCACAGGCACAGCGGTTGGCCGACTTCCACGCCGAGCATGACGGCTTGCGTGTGCGCATTGTGCCTGCCGACGAACTCTATAACGAGTTCTCCAGCGGTACTCCGGATGCCAACGCCTATCGCCGATATATGAAAATGCTCTACGACAGAGCCGAGACCGATGCCGATATGCCCAAGTCGCTGTTGTTGTTCGGCGGTTGTCTATGGGACAACAGAATGCTTACAGAGGCCGGACGCACCCTTTCGCCAGACGATTATCTGCTCGCTTTCGAGAGTGAGAATTCTTTTAGCCACACTGACAGCTATATAAACGACGGTTTCTTTGCGCTTCTTGATGATGGAGAAGGCACGAATATGCTACAAGGCGACAAGGAAGATATTGGTATAGGGCGCTTCCCGGTGGTCTTGGAAGCCGATGCCAAGACGATGGTCGACAAGTCGATAAACTACATGAGCAACAAGAACGCAGGCGATTGGCAGAATGTCGTCATGTTCATGGGCGACGATGGAGACAACGACCTGCACATGAAAGACGCCAATACTGTGGCCGATGCCGTGGCAGCGCGCTATCCGTCGCTCCTCGTAAAGAAGGTAATGTGGGATGCTTACAAGCGCGAGACATCCATAACCGGCAATTCCTATCCGGAAGTGGAGCGTCAGATAAAGAGGCAACAGGCCGAGGGAGCACTCGTGATGGACTATGCCGGACACGGCGGACCGGGCGGTTTGTCACATGAGATGGTGCTTTCGCTCAACGATTTTGCGGGTTTCACCAATGCTAATCTGCCGTTGTGGGTAACTGCCGCGTGCGATGTCATGCCCTACGACCAGAACATTCAGAATATCGGCGAGGCTGCGGTGCTCAATAGCAAGGGTGGCGCGGTGGCTTTCTTCGGTACGGCCCGCACGGTCTACGCATCCTACAATGCCTCTATAAATAATGTTTTCATGAAGCACGTGCTTAGCGTTATCGACGGCAAACCAATCACTTTGGGCGAGGCGCAGCGACTGACGAAGAACGAACTGATAACAACATCGCTCGACCGCACGGCAAACAAGTTGCAATATGCGCTGCTTGGCGACCCGGCCTTGTCGCTCAATCTGCCAACCTTGCGCGTGGTTATCGACTCTATCAATAAGTCTTGTCTTGCCGATGGAGATATGCCGGTGTTGAAAGCTGGTTCAACCGTACTTGTGAAAGGCCATATTGAGGAGGCTTCGAAGCTCGTAACCGACTTTAACGGCACTATGACCGCCAACGTTCTCGACACCCGTGAGCTGATAACGTGCAGGCAGAACGACCCGAAATCGGCCGCCGGATTCCAGTTCTACGACCGTCAGAAAAGCATTTTTAGGGGTAATGGCAATGTTGTTGACGGCAAATTCAGCTTTGCCTTTGCCGTTCCGCGAGACATCAACTATGCCGATGGCACAGGACTGATAAACGTTTATGCCTTAACCACCGACCGTTCGCGTCAGGCCAACGGCTCAGACGACCGCTTCTACATCAATGGCTCGGAGGATGTGCGCAACGATTCCATCGGCCCTTCCATTTATTGTTATCTCAATAGTCCGGCGTTTGTCAACGGTGGAACGGTGAATGCCACCCCGTATTTTGTCGCTAAGGTAACGGATAAGGACGGAATAAACGCCTCCGGCAGTGGTATCGGACACGATTTGCAGCTCTGTATCGATGGCGACATGACACGTGTGTATACCCTGAACGGCAATTTCAGTTATGATTTCGGCGTATATACGAGTGGTACCACATATTATAATATACCCGAACTGCCCGAAGGTCCGCACACGTTGACCTTCCGCGCATGGGACTTGCTTAATAACTCGTCGACGGCAACGCTTAAGTTCAACGTCGTAAAAGGTCTCACACCCGAACTCCTCAGTATCAGCTGCACGGAGAATCCGGCCCGGAACGCAACCACATTCATTATAAACCATAACTTCGCAGGCTCTAATGTAGACGCTATTGTCGACGTGTTTGATATGAGCGGTCGCCTGTTATGGTCGCGTTCGGCAAGCGGAATATCGTCTACCGGCACATATACCGTCGACTGGGATTTGGTGCTCGACAATGGCGGAAAGCTCCAGACTGGTGTCTATCTCTATCGCGTGAGACTGGGTAGCGACGGTAGCGGCAAGGCGTCTAAAGCGAAGAAACTTATAGTGATAAGCAATAATTAAGCCTGTTTTAGCGTTAAAGAATAGTGTATTGAAAGAAAACAGAAGGTGAAATTATTGAAAGCATATCCCCGGACCATTGGGAATGTCGAATTATAACAACTGAAAAATGAACAAATATCTTAGAATATTCGTGGCTTGCGCTTTCTTCCTGACAGCCTTTGTGGCTTCGGCTCAGGACAAGAGAGATATGTTCAACCCTGTGCATACGGCCCTTGTTTCGCAGACTATAGCCCCGGACGCCCGTTCGGCGGGTATAGGCGATGTCGGTGCGGCCACCGATCCGGACGTGAACTCACAGTATTGGAACGTGGCAAAGTATCCGTTCTGCATCAGCCGTGCGGGCGTTGCGGTGAACTATACGCCGTGGCTTCGCCAGTTGGTCAACGATATGTATCTTGCCAACGTGGCCGGATATTATCGAATCGGCGATTATAGCGCGGTGTCGGCATCTATCAATTACTTCTCATTGGGTGAGGTCTTCACGAGTCGGGATGAGAACGCAATGTCAATAAAACCCTACGAAATGTCTGTAGACGTGGGCTATTCGCTCATGCTCAGCGAGAAATTCTCACTCGGCGCGGCCGTACGTTATCTCTATTCCGATATGTCTTACAGCACCGACGAGGAAGTTTCGGCCTCCAGTGCCTTCGCGGCCGACATCGCGTGCTACTATAACGACTACATCAACATTGGCAGCCGCGAGTGCCAGCTCGGTCTGGGTCTGAGCGTGCGCAACATCGGTAGCAAGATAACCTTCGGCGGAAGCGATTACAGCGAGTTCATCCCGACAAACATGAGACTTGGTGCAGCTCTGATGATACCGGTCGATGCATACAGCCGTTTCACCATCGCTGCCGACGCAAACAAACTTCTTGTACCCACATATCCGCAGCAGGACCTCGACAACGGCGAGACAACAGAGGAATATCAGGACCGCGTGCAACGTGAGTATTATGATGTTTCGAGTATATCGGGAATGTTCAAGAGTTTCAACGACGCACCAAACGGATTCAAGGAAGAGCTTCAGGAGATTCAGTGGAGCGTGGGTGCGGAGTATGTCTACAACGACCAGTTCTCCGTGCGTGCCGGTTATCACCATGAGAGCGAGAATAAAGGAAACCGCAAATACTTCACCGTGGGAGCGGGTTTCCGCATGAACGTCTTCTCGCTCGATGCCGGTTATGTCATCTCTACGGCACAGACCAACCCGCTCGATCAGACATTGCGCTTCACGCTCACGTTTGATATGGACGGAATAAAGGACCTTTTCCATAGAAGATAGGGGGCGGACAATGAAGATAAGAACCGGTTTCGGATACGATGTTCACAAGCTCGTGGAGGGGCGTGACCTGTGGCTGGGTGGCATAAAGATTGAACATTCGCTCGGACTGCTCGGTCATAGCGATGCCGACGTACTCATCCACGCTATCTGCGATGCCCTGCTCGGCGCGGCAAATATGCGCGATATAGGTTTCCATTTTCCCGACACGTCGGCTGATACGCAGGACATCGACAGCAAAATACTGCTTCGCCAGACGGTCGGTTTGATATCCACAAAGGGCTACCGCATAGGAAATATCGATGCGACGGTGTGTGCCGAGCGGCCGAAACTAAATCCTCATATCCCTGCGATGAAGACTTGCTTGGCCAAAGTGATTGGTTGCGATGAGGAAGATGTGTCGATAAAGGCCACGACTACGGAGCGTCTTGGCTTCACCGGACGTGAGGAAGGTATCAGCGCATACGCCGTAGTCCTGATAGAAAAGGACTGATAGAAACTCTGCAAGCATAACGAATCATTAGAATATAACGAAAAAGGCATTACCCGCAAGGTTAATGCCTTTTTGATTTTTCCTGTCTGCCTACTTCTTGCTCTTGTTTTTAAGAGCTTCGCGGCGGTCAGCCTGCATCTTCGAGAATTTGTTCGAAACCTCAGTACCTGCCTGTCGGTTAAAGCTGAATAATTTACTTTCCATAATCTTACAATCGTTTTACCTTTAAATAGTATTTGTTAGTTATCTAATTCTATCGTTTACTAATCAAACTGCATTATCCATTTCTTCGCCACAAAGATAATGTTTTATTTTCTTCTACTTTGTTAATACATCTGAATTTCCGCTATCCGATAAGCAAATATTTGGTTCATCCGACATTTCGAGTGATGCGACAGTCATGCAAGGCATAGAGCCT
>URER01000039.1 GCA_900547005.1 uncultured Prevotella sp. | reverse complement strand
CGAAAGACTACATCTACGTGATGGAGCTGAAGCTCGACGGTACGGCGGACGAGGCCTTGCGGCAGATAGATGACAAGGGCTACGCTGAGCCATTCAAGGCTGACGGCAGACAGATATATAAGATAGGTGTCAGTTTCTCGTCAGAGACAAGAGGAATAGAGGAATGGCGAATTGAATGAAAGGAGTAAACAACATAAAAAGAAGAGGAGCTGTGTCGTAATTTTCGACACAGCTCCTTTTTTACTTCGCTTTGCTACGATAATAGTCGCGCATGATGTACCATGCCTTTTTGCGCATTCCCTGATCAGAAACGAGTCCCTTGCGATTCCATCCGTCCTGATTGGCAGGGTGGAAACGGAACGGCGAACGGAAGTCGAAGAGAATCCACGGAGACACACCGCAGAGGTTGGGAATGTTCTCGAACATACGGATATTGTCCCGATAGAGCTTGGCCTGATAGTCCTCGCTCCACGAACTTGCTACAGTCTCATCGCCTGACTGACCGTAGAGAGCCTCGCCACCAAACTCGGTGATGAGCAGAGGCTTGTCGGGGCAGACCTGCCAATGACAGTCTTTCGGATCCTTCGGCCACGGAGCATACCAGCCCATATACTTGTTTACGCCTATAAGGTCGAGCTGCTCAGGGAAAGAATCCTCCATCGTGAACAAGTCTTTGTCGCGCTGATAATATACTATGTCGAAGGCTGCGACGTATAGACGGGTGTTGTCTTTAGCGCGCCCGTCGCTGACCAGTCGGGTGAGGAAGGCGTTGCGGGCCTCGGAAGGGCGCGTCTCGTTTGCCACGCCCCACATCGACACGGCACAACGGTTCTTGTCGCGCTGCAACATCTCATCGAACATGGTGCGTGCCTTGCCCATCGTTACGTCATTGGTGAAGTCGATGCTCTGCCAAACGGGAATCTCCTCCCACAGCATGAAGCCCATCTGCTCAGCCTTGCGCACGATATATTCATTCTGCGGATAGTGCGCCAGACGGATAGTATTCACGCCGAGGGCGCGGGCTTCGGACAGCAACATATCGGCATCGGCAGGCGAAAAGGCGCGTCCCATGCGCTGAGGTATCTCCTCATGGAACGAGATGCTGCGCAGGAAAATCTCCTTGTCATTGAGAAACACCTTTGTGCCGCGGGTGTCGATGTTGCGGAAACCGATGCTCTCGGTGACTTTATCGTCGGGCGAAACAATCTCGATGTTGTAGAGCTTGGGGCTTTCGGGCGACCAACGCTGCAACGAACGAACCTTGACGGAAGCCTCGGCCTTGCCATGAGCGTCGGTTGTCATCTCGCAGTTTACCTTCAGTTCGGGGATTTTCACCGTTATCTTCTTGCCAGCCACAGCCTCGGAGAGTGATACGCTGAGTGCTATCACGTCCTTTTTACCCTTCTCCAAGCGCACGAAATAGTCGGCGATATATTGCGTCGGCACGGTTACGAGCATCACGTCGCGTGTGATTCCGCCGTAGTTCCACCAGTCATACGACATGGCAGGGATGGCATCCACGCGTCGGTTGTTGTTCACCTCGCATACGAGCAGGTTCTCTCCGTCCTTCAGCGCGTCCGTAACCTCAATCTGGAACGGTGTGAAGCTGCCCTCGTGGGAAATGATTTTCTTACCGTTGAGGTAGATATTGCAGCGCGTGCTGACACCGGCGAAATAGAGAAAGCGGCGTGTTCCCGGCTCAGCCTTAGCCGTAAAGGTGCGTTGATACCACACCGTACCCTCATAATATTTAAGTTCTTTCGACTGCGAATTCCAGTCGCCGGGTACGTTAAGGCGCATTCCGCCCTCGAAGCTGTACTCATAGAAATCCGTCTTTCCCGTCGGTTTGTTGTTCTCGTAAATCTTCATTCGCTCGCCCTGGTCGTACAGGTCGGGGATTGCCGCCCACTTTCCGTTGAGCGACTGTATGTCGCGCCCGTAGATATTCTGTATCAGGTCGGCTGCAAAAGATGCAACTGGAGCCATCAACAGTGATACGAGAGCGATAGTTATTGATAATAGTCTTCTCATAATTATTTTTTTAAAATTGGACTAATTAGACTAATTGGACTAATAAGGCTAATAAGACTAATAAGAATAATTAGAATAATAGCCCTACTTCTTCCTCCTTACCACCTTTGCAGCCTCCTCTGCCATCAGCTTTACGCCCTTCTCGTTGGGGTGAATGCCGTCTGTTTGAGTCAGTTTCTCGTCGGCAGAGAGCGGAGTGTAGAAGTCGATTACCTCAAGGCGATTCTTCTTCGCCATCTTTTTTATAATAGGAATGACCTCGTTCACGATTACGCTGTCGTTGATTGTCCACGAGTCTTTCCATGCCTTTGCAGGCAGACCGAGATAGATCTTCGGGTTGCTCGGCAGCGATTTCAATTCCGAAATCATCTGCTGCATATCACGAGCGAACTCATCTTTATGTTCCCAGTTCTTCGTTTTAGAGTCGTTTGTGCCGAGTTTTATTATCACAATCTGCGGCAGGAAGTCCTTGCAGTCCTGCCAAGCCTTCTCCTTCATATATGGCAGGTTGCCGCTGTTGAGCAGCGTGCGGCCGCTCACACCGAAGTTCTTGACGTTGTATCCGTTGCCAAGTAGTTTGCCGAGCTGTGCCGGATAGCCGTAGATATCAGCCTGCCGGATGCCCGCTCCGTCGGTGATACTGTTGCCGACACACGCCACGCGCACCGCATCCGCATCCGGAGCTTTCAGACTTTCGAGCCATAACGAGAGCGTTTTCAGCATAGCCTCGTGATAAGGGAAGCGGTTGTCGAACCGCCATCCGTGTCCGCCTATGGGATAGACGTGCATGGATGCAGCCACATCCTTGCGTCGCAGAGCGGTGTAATAAGCCACGCTGTTCTTGAACGGGTCTACCTCGCGGTCGTTGTCGGCGGCAAAAATTATCGCTGGCGGTGTGAGATGGCGGCGCACCTGCTTCTCCGAAGAGAATTCATCAATCACTTTCTTGTTGTCAATGTCTTGTCCGAGAAAAGCCTTCGACGAACCGCGATGACCGAGTTTCGGATCCATCGAGATTACAGGATAGAACAGAATCTGGAAGTTCGGACGCACCGACATGGGCGCACTCGTGGCTATTGTCGACGCGAGATGACCTCCGGCGGAGAATCCCATGATACCCACGTCATTAGGATTGATGTGCCATACGGCCGCACTGTCGCGCATTGTCTGCATCGCCCGGCACGCGTCTGTCACGGGAATGGTGCGGTCGCCGTGCGGCATACGGTACTTCAAGACAGCATAAGCTATGCCCATGTCATTATAATAAGGTGCCCAGTCTACGCCCTCGTAGCTCATGCAGAGGATGGAATAGCCTCCGCCGGGGCAGCAGACGACTGCCTTGCCCGTGGCTTTGTCGGCCGATGGCAGAAAAACGGTAAGCTCAGCGAGTCCGTCATCAGACAGTTTCAGCTTCAGAGTGCGTTGAGCCGAAAGTCCAACGCACACGAGAACACCTATTAATAACAATGTTATCTTTTTCATTTCATTTGGTTTTATAGAGTTCAATAATCCAAATCAGCCATTATTTTAATAGTACAAATTTTGTACAAGCGTCATGTACAATTTGTACAACACTGTTGTACTGTTAGTACAGAGCCTTTGTAGCAACAGTACAAAGCCCTTGTACTTTCGGTACAAAGCCTTTGTACTAAACCGACTGCATTACCGGTGCGAGATAATTTCATAGCGATAGAGCGCGTAACTGTTCTTTTCGGGCAGCGAAAAGTCTATCACTCCGCCCTTGCCAGCGGTTGCGGTGAAGTCCGTTCCCATGCCTGTTACAGCCTTGACGCTTATGCGGCAGCCCTCGGGAAGCCATGTCTTAAGATGCCCTACAGCCTCGTCGTTATTCTCACGATAGACGATGAAGAAGCCGTTATCGCCGCAATCAGACTGGAATCCGGTCCAACTGCGTCCGCTCGGCTCATCTCCAATGGGCAGAATCGTACCTTGATGCAGTTCATGTTGCAGACCGCGGTAGGTCTCTATGACGGGTTTTATGGCGAAAGCCTCATCCGGCAGGCCCGATGCCTCCATCCAAGCAAGCGGCTGGGCAGCCATAGTGATGGCAAAAAGATACTCAAACGAATAGTTCTCAGGGCCGAACGGGTCGTCAGTGTACTTATCCTTGTTGCGCCATTTGTTGAGGAACTCAATCTGAAGGCGCTCCGCCGGAACATAACGGGAAAGCATCCAGAGGTTGCGCAAGGTGCGGTAAGGATAGTAGTTGCCCCAGTCGGTGTAGCGGTTTTCGAGGAAGATGTTTCCATACTCATTGAGCATGAAGTAGCCTCCGCGTCGTCCGGCCGTAACATCAAGGTTGAACACGACCTCATTGCCCGACTCACGCAGCACCTTATCAAAGAGATTGCGCAGGTTTTCCTCGGCTTTCTTGGTCTCAACCTTCACACCGTCAATCTTAAACACCGTGATTCCGTATTTGCGGTAAAGTCCGAGAATCGCCTCGGCATCCTTCTCCCAGTCGGCAAACTCATTCTGCACGGACGGGTTATACCACAGACCTATACGTATTCCGAGTTTCTTTCCTTTCTTCACGATGGGCGCAAGACCGTGCGGGAACTTCTTCTTGTCGGGTGTCCAGTAGTCGCCCGAACGCCAGATGTCGGTAAACGAACCTTTGGCTACGGCCGAGTTAGGACTCTTTCCAGTCTGCCACCCGTCGTCGAGCTGGAAGCATGAGAGTCCCAAAGCCTTAGCCTTATCAAGCTCGGCAAGGCAGAATGCCTCGTCAATCTTTGCGTCCTGCGAGCGGTCGCCCCACGTATTCATCATCACCATCTCATCGCGATCGGGTCTGAGCAGCCTTTGTCCTTTCTGATAGCGGCGCAACTCCGACAATGCGGCATAGCCGTTGTCGGCTGCCACACCGAGAATGCAACTGTAGGCGCGCGTCCATTTGTCGGCTGTAACGTCCTTTGACGACAGTCCGATGCCCGTAACGAGGAATGTTCCGAACTCCGTGACGAAGTCTTTACCGGTATAAGCGAGCTGCGTACTCGACGTTGGTGCCTCCTTAAGGATGAAGAATGCACCGCCACCGACATTATCCGACGCTATAAGCAGGTTGCCGCGATAGCCGGTTCTGCGGTAAGGAATGAAGCTACGCTCGGTAACGAGATTGTCGTTCCAGTCGGTCACGTCGAAGAACTCCACCACACAGGTCTGCCAATGCTTGCCTTCGAGCTGCAGACGGTCGAGCGTCGGCGTGCCAACCTCGGTCGCCATGTCGGCTGCGAACTCGATGTTCTTCCTGTCGGCGGCCGATGTTTCCTTGCTGTTCGACGCGGCCATTGCTCCGCGCAGATAGGTGTCGCAGCCTATTACGGCGCATTCGTTATAGATGCGGTAATGGCGCAGTATCTCGAGCGTACCGATTCGGCACGCAACAGTAACGAGCAGATGGGCCTCATGCACACCGTCGGACTCTACACGCTTGGCCTCATAGTGTCCGTCAGACGGCGTTCCCTTCACAAGATAGCAGTCGGGAGTCTTTGAATGTGAGAGAAAGACCTTGCCGTTTCTCTTGTCCCGCACCTCAGTCGTGATAAGATTTCCGTCATTCCATAGGAAACTGCGCTCTATCGCATCGTTGCCAATGACAAGAGTATCACCTGCCAGACGACTATAAGCCGTAGCCTTAGCCGTCTGAACAATGGTGAGACATACACAAAAAACTAATAATATCTTTTTCATTACTTTGATTTCAATCCTCGTGGAACAGGTAAATTCTCGTTAGGTTCGTTGAAGCGCTGGTTGTTCGGTAGGTCTTTGCGGCCCACTCCCTCGCGCATCAGCGACTGAAGCTCAGGGATATGAAGGCGATAGATGTCGCGTGGCATCACATTATACTTCTTGCAAAGCGATGCGGCCATACCCACGACCTCGCCCATCATGCCCGTGGTACGCATTACGCGAACCGTTCCAAGAGCCACGTGAGTGACGCTGATATTGCGTCCGGCCATGAAAAGATTATCGACATTGCGCGAATATAGAGTGCGGTAAGGCAGCGCGTAGGGATAAATCCAGCGATGGACAGTCTGTGTCTTGAACGCTCCCGACGGGAAACGGGCGGCATTCAGCGAGTCCTCGAAGTGGAGGTCGATAGCCCATGTGGTCGTGAATGTGGCGTCTTCGTGGTAGACATCCTTCTCAATGTCTTGCTGTGAGACAACGTAATCGCCCATAAGACGGCGCGACTCACGCTTGCCTGCAACATAACCGACCCAGTCGAGGGACTTGTCGCGGAACTTCTTGTCACCAGAATGGTTCTTGAGGTAGCTCCAGTTGGAGTAAATCACCATCAGACCGTAGTCGCGCACAAGCTCGGCCTCGGCCACCTGGTCGCGATAAAGACCTGTCTCCCACTTCCACTCGCCTTTGGTTACGCGCTCGCAGTTGGTCTCATTAAACTCCACTCCGTAAGAGAACTCGGGGAAAGATGTTGCTTTCTTTTCTTTCTTCGCATACCATTGGATAGACGCTCCCATAACCATATTGTCGGCAACGTCGGGCGCAATGCTCTCGTTGAACTCCGACTTGGCCTCGCGTCCCATCTTATAATCGGCACCGGCAAGATAGCCTATCGTTCCATCGCCCGTACAATCAGAGAACAAGGGTGCGGAAAGCACGATGCGGTCGCCCGTGGATGTCTCCTCGATAACGACGGAAGAAATCTTGCTGCCCTGCTTGTTTACGGCCAGAGCATGGTATGGTGCATAGAGCGTAACGTTCTTTTCGGCATTGATGAACGAATCTTTCTTGGCGTCTTCGTAATAGTCTGCCGGCATGGCATTGCCACTGCGGGAATGCCCGAACTCACGGATCATACGACCGATAGACGGATACAGACCTGTCTCACTGATGCCTCCGAGGTGGACACGAATCTCCTGACTGTTATTTCCGCCCAATACGGGACGGTCATTGACTAACGCCACCTTGCAACCGAGACGTGCAGCAGTAGCTGCTGCGCACATTCCGGCGATGCCTCCGCCAACGACAACGAGGTCGTAGCTTGCCTCCTTAGCAGATTTGGCTGACTTTCCGGCCATCATGCGGCGCACTTCCCATGAGCCGTTGCCTGCGAGTCTGGCGAGCGCACTCTGTGCATCGGTAGTCAGCAACACGGCATCGCAGCGTCCGTCGAAGCCAGTGAGGTCGTGCAGGCGGATGCTTGTAGTACCTTTTTTCAGGTTCACCGTTCCGGCTTTCTGCCACTCCCAGACGTTACCCTTAGTACCCAAAACTGTCTTGAGTTTGGTGTTTCCCACCGTAAGAGTGAATTTTCCGGGTCCTGGCTTGGATGTCCACGGAGCGGTCCAGTTATATGTCCGCACATAGACATCATACTTACCAGCCTGCTCCACCGCCACTTCCGTATCGGCATCGGCAACAGGACAGCCCATGCCGTGGGCTATCAGATAAGGCGAACCCATCTGTTCCATAAACTGCTGGTCTACCGACCAGCCTCCTTTATTGGCGAAACTCTCAGCCTCAACCAAAATATCCTGTGCGGCAGCACTTACCGCCGCGACACAGGATACCAATAAAACTAAACAGTATTTAAACATGAAACGTTATCTTACCGTTACTGTATGTAATTTCAACCAGCCGTCAGCAGTAACATTCTCACGTGCTGCTATATGTATGCCAATCTCATAGTCTTTCGTCGTATCAACCAGTCCTACAGCCCAAATATACTCACCCGAAGCGACAGGACCAACGTTGAAATGAGTATCGTATGTGCTCGGAGTGCCTTTAACCCAATCACTCAGGTTCGGCTCTTGATCCACATATTTATATACGGGCTGCTCAGTTGCCTTGTCAAGCAATGCGAAACAAACCTTATACTTCTGATTCCACTGCGGGATGTTGGTTGGACAGTAGCCCCAACCGAGGTTAGACCAGCGGTGAGTGATGCTTACATCAGCACCGCTACCTATGGTTTCAGGAACCGAAACCTTATCAGGATAAAGACGATAGCCGCCCTCTGCGATGAAACTCTTGACGAGTTTGAAAGCAGTATTGAACCAAGAGTGTGTCTCGCCGGAATTCACATTGCTGCTGTAACGCAAGTCCATCATGTTCACATTGGCACCTTTGGCCTCGTCATACTCACCCTGACGCACCTCTGCGAAGTTGGCATAGCCGTCGCCCTTGATGGAATTGCCGTGTGAAGCCTCTACCCAACCGCCTTCCATGATGAACGGACGGACGTAACGGTACTTTGTCGCGAAGCCGCGCTCCCATGTGGTGTAGTATGTTTTCATACCAAATGCATCATGACGGAGTGAGAATCCTTTCTCAACAGCTTTGTCGAGCATCTTCTCTGAGTCGGCCAACATATCAGCATTACTATTATATTCCTTGCCTGTAAGGATGCAACGGTGATAGTTAATCACGATAGGCACACGCTTGAACAGGCTCGACATGAGGTCGCTTATCCACTCAAAGACTGCCCACTTCGGTGAGTCATCACCCGTAGAATATAACAATGTGTGTGTCTCGCCCCACTTTCCGAGGCCGAATCCGCTGACAAACTGGGTTACATCCGGGTCGTCATAGACTGCGGCGAAGTCGGAAAGAAACTTCGCATAATACTCCTGGAAGAGAGGATTGTCGGGATATGGCGACCAGCCGGTGAAACTTCCAGTCTTTGTCTCATACCAACCTTTGTTGCCATATTCGGCATCAATGGCGTTCATCACATAATCAGGGGTGAAGTTATAGTGCTTGTCGCGACTGTCGACGACGAAGGTAAAGGCGAGTTTCAGATTGCGTTCTTTAGCTCCCTTTACGAGCATCTTGAAGCGCTGAGCCGGCTTTGTGTTGCAGTTGTCCTGCCAAACGTAGACACCTTCCTCCGGGTTGAAGTCGCTCCATGCTCCACGTATATATAAGGTGGTGCCGTAATCGGACACTTTCACCTTTCCTTCGGAAGACTCGAAGTTGTCATACTGCTCCCAGAAATCATCCACCAGACCGTCTCCCAGACCTGCATATATGACCCAGCCCTGCATCGGATTACGTTGTAAGGAGGTGCGGTCGGGCTTTATATCAACGACAACGTTGCCGGAAGCATCCCAGTTATGAGTTATTGATGAACTGTTGTCATCGTCATCGGAACACGAAGTTCCGATGACAAGAGATGATGATAGCAGTGCCACAGTGAGCATACTGCCAAATATTCTATTATATATTTTCATATAGTTTCAATTTAATGGTTATTTCTTATCGAAGACAACTGTCTTCTTGGCAACATCAACACATACGTAGTTACATCCCTCAGGAATGATGAAGTAAGCATAACGGTTGTCTCCCTGACCACCAACGACGGCCGATGTCTCTCCCAAAACAGGTGTTACATAGCCCGAATGGTCGTTTCTCTTGGCGTCGGCAGTAGAGCCGTAAGCATAGACATTGTTCTCAATGCTGCTTACAAGGAACTTCACATAGCCCTGGATTGCCTTGCCTACATTGTCGCCCTTATGATTGTTTCCGTCGATAACCGACTCGCGCGGCAGCACGTCGCCCATATAGACGAATACGTTCGGGTTGGCAAGGCTCTGTGTCAACTTATACTTAGCCTGGAAACCGGCCTTCAAATCTGAGTCGTGAGCGGCGGCATTGAAGCCTCCCCACATCCAAAGCTCGGTTACTTCCTGAGTATAAGGATTAATCTTATCAACAGTATTGTTATAAGAAACTGATGTATTCTTAAGGTCGGTAGCGGCCGAGTAGATTGTTACCGACTTGTTCTCGATGTCTGCCACGACACGGTATGTGCCTGCCTCAGAAATTCTCCAAGCCTTGTTGCCAGCCGCAGATGTAGCCACCTGACCGAATACCATCGAGATTCCGTCTGTAATATCCTGACTTCCGTTAGATACGAGAGCCATATCAGCATTACCTTCCAGCTCGAACGGCATATAGAGTGTACCGGCCTTAAGCTCGCCCTTCCATGCGTAGAGACCTTCTTGCTCAAGACACGTGGTCATTTCGATGTTCTCGCTGCCCACTGCCGAGCCTGCCATGAAGAGTTTGTCTACACTTACAAGACTTGTTGCCGAAACGATGCGGACAGTCTGTGTGCGCAGGTTGACAGTAATCTTATAGGTGTCTTCCTCAGGAATTACCCAATAGTTGGCCTCTGCCTCATCGGTAACAGCAGCTTCCATATCGCCTTCTGCTACTTCGGTATCAGGCTCAACAGGACCGATGGCATTGTTCTCGTCGAAGTTTACAAGCGGGAAATTGATTGTTCCCGGCATCAACTTAGCGGTTGCAGTGAATACATCGGCATCCTTGTCTGAGCGTTCCAGCTCTATCTTCTCATCGCCAACAGCCGTTCCGCTCATCCACATCTGGTCGGCAAGGAACTGCTTTGCTCCGTATGTCTTAATCTTAACGTTTGCCGTAGCAATGTCAGGAACGACAAGACGAGGGCCGTTAAACGATGCTGTAACGGTGAAAATCATAGTACCCAACGTACTCGTTGTCTGTCCGAACTTGTCAACAAGCATATCCTGCAATTCCTTATTGGTGTATGAGCGACGGAAAACAGCGTCGTCCTCATACTCATGCAACTTGTCTGCCGCACTACCGTCGAGCTGCATTTCATACTCGTATGTAGTGATATATTCATTGCCGTAGTTGTGAGCCGGCGACCATTCGAGTGTCAGGGCGACCTCATCCGGTTTTGTCTCATCCAGCTTTATATAATCCGCTGACGGCGTAATCTGAATCACCGACAGGTTGCGTGATGCCGCGTTATCGATGTCGTCATCTCCACAGGCAGCCAAAGAGAGAGCAATGGCAGCCACGGGCAACATCCTAAACCATTTATTTATATTGTATTTCATAATGTTCGTTTTAATGATTAATAACCTTCATTATTTCCTAATCCCGGACACAATTCCGTATCATGTGTAGGTATCGGCCACAGATACTGACGTGTGGGGAACACACGCTTTGCTCCGTGCTGGCACAGTCCTGCATTGAATAGTGCTGAGAAATCAGCCAGGCCGTCCTCGTCAATCATAGGAGTCATACCCCAGAACCACAGACCTTTATCCACAACATCGTTCAGAGTCTTTTGCGGCTCCAACAGGATATAGTTATAACCGTTGAGTGCTTTCTCTGCAAGACGCCAACGCATCAGGTCCTGAAGACGCAAGTTCTCTTTCGCAAGTTCCATTCGGCGCTCGATGCGTACAGCCTTGCGCATCTCGTCTTGTGTGCCAAGCTGAACAGCAGGATAGTTTGCCACGTCGCCGACATTCACGCCGTAAGCACGCGCGCGCACTTGGTTGATAGCGTTGGTTACGCTTTCGTCCAGCTTACCCTGCTCTATCATGGCCTCAGCATACATCAGAAGCACATCGGCATAGCGCATGATTATATAGTCGGTCTCAACCTTCTTACCGTTCTCCAACCATGATGCGTCGATGCCTTTCTTCCACAACAGACCGTTGAAAGAGGCATATTGAGCAACGGCGCGAGTATCCTGATTACTCTGTTCCTTACCGGTATTATAGTTCATAACCGTTTTCTTGGCCGGACTCGGGTCATATTCAAAACCGCAATGCTCTGTACCGAACTCTACAATAGTCTTCGTACAGCGTGGGTCGCGGTTCTTGAACGGATTTCTCGGGTCGAAAAGCGGAGACTCATCGATAGGCAGACCGTCGGTGCAAAGGAATGCAGCAAGCAAGTCCCATGATGGGTTATCAGAGCCATAACCGCCGGCGTTACGCGGCAGACCGTTGTTCACAAACCAAGCGTCGAGTATCACATCGTTCTCGATACTTCTCGGAATGACGAATACCTTCTCATCGTTCATTTTAGTACTCTGCAAGAAGAGTTTTGAGAAATCAGGCTCCAAACTGTAAACACCTAAGTCCATACAAGCCTTTGCAGCCTGTTCTGCAATGTCATACTTACCCATATAGAGAGCAAAGCGAGCCTTCATGGCGAGCGCTGCACCCTTTGTGAAGTGTACGTTACCCGTACCATAGCTTACCGGCAGCGATGCGATGGCCTTATCAAAGTCTTCCATCACTAATGGAATGAGTTCGTCCTTAGGCATACGTCCCTTAGCCTCAGCCTCGCCGATGGTCTCCGTTCCTGTCATATAAGGTACGTCGCCATAGAAGAAAATCAGGTCGGCGTATTTGCAGGCACGTGAGAAATAAGCCTCACCGGCATAGCGGTCAATAGTCTCCTGTGTGAGTCCGTTGCCCGGTACAGCCTTGTCTATATTGTTGAGCATGGTGTTTGCGCGGGCAATGAGCTTGTAGCTCTGCTGCCAGAGCGCGTAAACCTCCCACTGCTGACCGTTCAGCGTACCGTCGAGCAAGGCTCCGTTGCTACCCGGATTACGGTTCTGCATACGGTAGGTGAAGTTGTCCGACCACTGTTCGGTTGAGTTCAACGGTTCCTGCCAATAACCTAAGATGTAAAATTCGTTCGCCGCCATCTCAAGCTCGGTCTCTGTCGTGTACCATGACTCGGTGTTTCCCTGTGAGTTTGGTACAAGGTCCATGCTCTCGCAAGCTGTCAGAGCCAGGCACAGACCTGCTAATAATATCTTGTTTTTCATTGTTGTATAATCTTTAGAAATTAACTTGAATACCCATTACCAATGATGTTGTGATAGGATATGCGCTTACGCCCATCTCAGGATCCCATCCGTCAGGATAGTCGCTGATGCAGAACAGGTCGCTCGCACTGAAGTATAGACGTGTCTTCTGTATGCCTGCGCGCTTTGTCCACGCTATCGGAAGAGTGTAACCCAATGTAATATTCTTCAGACGGAAGTAAGAGCCCTCGAATATCCAATAGTCAGATACAGCGTAGTTGTTGTTCTTTGACACGTTCGACAGACGCGGATACTTCACGCCCGCATTCTCCTCGGCTGTGTTGAACGGACTCCAGTAGTTGCCTTCGATGATTGCCGGGATGTTACCGTAGTTGTTGCGGAGCGGCTCAACCATTGCGCGGTCAAGGTAAGAGTTCTGCTTTCCGATGCCCTGGAATGCAACAGAGAGGTCTATTCCCTTCCATGAAGCGTTCAAAGTACCACCGTACTGGAATCTCGGAAGTGAGTTGCCAAGAACCACGCGGTCGTATTCTGGAGAGATTTTACCATCCGGCTTGCCTTCAGGACCGCTGATATCGCGATACTTTAGGTCTCCAACAGTAACGGTGCTGCTTGTTACAGCCGAATTGATAACCTCTTCCTGAGTCTGATAGATGCCGTCGCAAACGTAGCCATAGTAAGCGTTGAACAACTCGCCCGCACGCTTTATCCTTCCTCCACTGATAATGTCGGAGTTATTAAGGTTGTCTACCTTTGAAAGGAAGTCAGAGAAGTTGAATGTTACTCCATACTTGAAGTCGCCGATATTGTCCTGCCATGCGATGTCGATATCATATCCGTGAGTAGACATTTTACCTGCGTTTGTGCTCGGATTGTTATATCCCATAGAGTAAGGAATCTCGATGGCGAGAAGCATATCCGTTGTCTTCTTCCAATAATAGTCGAAGGTGAAGCGCAGTCTGTTCTTGAAGAAGTTGGCGTCGAAACCTAAGTCTGTCGATGTCGTTGTCTCCCAAGTGATGTCCTCAACGGCGAGAACGGCCGGACGTGCGGTCTTGTCTGACACTACAGAACCGTCGAGAGTATAGAAGTAGCTGTTGCCGAATGACATCAAAGCGATATACGGGAAGTAGTTGCTGCCGATACGCTCGTTACCCAGCTTACCCCAGGATGCACGCAGTTTCAAGAATGAAAGCCACGGCATATTGGCCTTCTGCATAAACGGCTCCTCGCTTACTACCCAACCGGCAGAGAACGACGGGAATGTACCCCAGCGATAGTTCTTTGCGAAACGTGATGAACCGTCATGGCGAACGTTTGCCTGGAACAGATAGCGGTCGGCGTATGAATAAAGCAAGCGTCCGAAGAAAGAATTGCTGGTATACTCAGAACCCGTGCCGCTGTTGGTCTGATAATCTGTCGGACCGATGTTCAAGAACGGATAGTTGGTCAGTTCATACTGGTCGCGGGCTGCCGTAAGGCTCTCGTTCTTAGAATAGTAGTTCTCGAAACCTGCCATAGCTGTGATGTCATGCTTGCCGAGAGTAATCATGTAGTTGGCCAAAACCTGCGATGTAACGCGCCAGTTGTCGTTACGTCCTTCTGTGAGCTTGTTTGTAGTCCACTGCACGCCGTTGCCTTCCATATAACCGCCAAACACATCGGGATCGTCCATCAGGTTATAAGACACGGCATACTGGAATTTCTTGCTCTTCTGATAGTTGAGGAACGGAGACACGATTGCCTGCAAAGAAAGTCCCTTGATGGGCTTGAATGTCAGCGAAGCCTTACCAGAAATCTGTGTGCTGTGCGAAGCATTGCTACCTCCGTCACGAAGCAGTCCGTAAGGGTTGGCACCCGACTTACCGGAAGCCAGACGACCGTCTGCCCACAATGCTGGATAGATAGCCGGCATCTTGCGGATATCTTCGTATGGCGCATAATTCTTGTTCTCGCTCTTTGCGTGACGGATGTTCACGTCGAGAGCTGCGCTCAACTTGTCGTTAATCTTGAAGTCGTTGTTGCTGCGGAACATATAACGCTGGAAACGGCGGCCGTCGATGAGTCCCTTCACATCGTCGTATGACAATGTCGCTGCCGACTTCACCTTGTCGTTACCACCTGAAATGTTCACGGTATGGGTCATACGCGGAGCCGAACTCTTCAGCATAAGGTCTTTCCAGTCGGTGATAGGATAATTGTTGGGGTCGGTCTGGTTATACTTCAACCAGTTCTTTGTCTGGTCGGCGGTGTACACCTGGAAGAATCCGGCACTCGGGTTGTCGTTATACATCAACTCGTTGTTCATCTCTAAATAACGTGTAACGCCCACCATGCTCGGCTGTTTTGTCGGGATTTCCCAACCGAACTCTCCTGTATAACTGAGGTTCAGCTTGCCTTCCTGACCGCGTTTTGTCGTTACGAGGATTACACCGGCGGCAGCCTTAGAACCGTAGATAGATGCTGCGGCAGCGTCTTTCAGCACGGTGATGTTCTCAACGTCATTCGCATTAACGTAGTCGAGGCTACCCTCAACGCCGTCGACGATTACCAACGGACTCGAATCACCGATAGTCGTTACACCACGCACGTGGATACTGCTGGCCGATGCGCCCGGAGCGCCATTGTCTCGGCGTACCATCACACCCGACAGAGAACCCTGCAAGGCTGTAGAAAGGTTTGTCGTGCGCTTGCTCACAAGCTCGTCTCCCTTTACGGCGGCTACCGAACCGGTGAGGTCTTTCTTCTTAACAGTACCGTAACCGATTACGACAAGTTCCTCGAGAGTGTTCGTGTCTTCAGACAATGTTACATTATACGTGCCTTTCTTGTCCACTGCCAGTTCCTGATCCTTAAAGCCCACGTAAGAAACAACGAGCTTTGCGCCTTCCGGAACGTCAAGGGTGAAGTTTCCGTCAAGGTCGGCTACGGCTCCGGTGGTCGTACCTTTTATCATTACCGTCGCACCGATAAGGCCCTCACCGTTAGCATCCGTGACCTTACCTGTTACTTTTTTTGTCGGCTTGCTCTTTGGCTTAACGGTCTCTTGCGCAGCACGTGTAGCTCCAGCAGCATTGCTTATCGTTACCTGCTTGCCCGAGATTTTATACTTAAGGCCTGTCTTGTTGCACAATTCGCTGAGCAAGTTATCGATGCTCTTGCCCTTAACAGTGATATCAACGCTCTCGGAGAGGCGGTTTTTCACATTTTGATCGTAAACAAAGACATACTTGCCGGTCTTTTCGATATAGCCCAGCACCTCTTTGATTGTAGAGCCGTTAGACTGGAGGACATACATTCCGGTAGGGCTATCCTGTACCAGTGTCGGAGCAGCGTTGCCCATTGCGGGAAGTGTCAACAGTCCCACCATGAGAAGAGACCTAAGGTTTCTCTTCAAATGAAGTTTAGATGTTGTTTTTCTCATTGTGAATAGATGATTTAGATTTAACTATTTGATTTTTATTGTATTCAGTATCAGCCATCCGCTTTGTTCACGGTTGTCGGGCACTGCCATCTGCAATCCGATGCGGTTGCCTTTGGTTTTGTCTATCAGACCTATCGCCCACTTGTATTTTCCTTTCGGAACGTCGAGGCTGAGCGTGGTCTTATAGCCGGTAGGAGAACCTTTTATCCATTTGCTCAGGTCGGTGTTGTCGTCCACAAAGGTCTTCACCACCTCGCCTTTGGAGTTTATCAGGGCTATTCCCACCTTATATTTCTGATTCCATTGCGGTATGTTCGTAGGGCAATAACCCCATCCCATGTTCTCCCATGTGTGGCTGATGGTAACGGTCTCGCCGCTTCGGCAAGCGTCAGGAGCCGTAATCTCAGACGGATAGAGACGGTAGCCACCCTCCACGGTGAAACGCTTCACGAGGTCGAAGCAGTCGCCGAACCATGAGCGTGTCTCGTCGTTGATGCGCAAGTCCATAGTGTTCACGTGAGCTTCGGCACTCGCCTCATACTCTCCCCGACGCACGTCCTCGGCATGACCTTCACGGTATTTGCCGCTCGGATCGCGCCAGTAGCGGTGATGGGCCGCCGTAATCCAACCTCCCTCCATCAGTATCGGGCGGCGGAAATTCCATTCTTTGGCGAAATCCTTCTCCCATTGCTCATAATATCCGGTCATTCCGAAAGCGTCGTGGCGCAGCGAATAGCCTTTCTTTATCGCCGACTCTATGAGCTGCTTACTGTCTTTTCGGGGCGAATCCCATGATAGAGTGTCGCCTATCATGCGGTGATAATGCACTATGAGCGGTATCTTGTTGAACTCGCGTGTATATAATGAGGTCATCCAGTCGAACACTTCGTGCTTTTTCTTGTAGTCTTTATAAATCGTTGCGTGCGACTCACCCCACTTGCCCAAGCTGTAAGCGTCGATGAAGTCAACCTTATCCGGATCGTTGAAGTGCTTCGCCATAGCTGCGATAAACTTGCTGTACTTCTCCTGAAAAACCGGGTCGTCAGGATAAGGCGACATCACTTTCGGATTGTTCGGGTCGGGAAAGCCTTGCGCGCCGGCCTCGAACACATATTTTGGAGTGTTCTGTCCCTGGTCGCGGCAGTCCACAACGATGCGGAAAGCGAGCTTCATGTTACGTTTCAGCGCACTGTTGAGCAACTTCATCAGGCGTGAATCGGGGTCGTCCCATACGTATTTTCCCTCCTCGGGTTCAAACATACTCCACGCCGTCCTCAGATACATGGTGTTCGCATAGTCGGAAACTTTAACTCTTGTACCCTCGCTTGTGAGGATGCTGTCATAACCGTTCTCCGTCCAGAAGTTCTCGTTCCAGGTTCGACCGGCATACATCACCCATCCGTTAAGCGGATTGCGGAGTACCTTTTCTGTGTCAGGCTGCACGCTTGTTACTACATTTTTAGCAACAAGAGGCATACCGAGGCATAATGCCAAAACCGTAATGAATATAGATTTCATGTATTAATAGATATGTTATTTTTGTTTCAAGTTCTATATATATAGTATATTATATTTAAGATTACCCATAGGTGCATTAACGTTTATTAAGAAAGACGGTGTAAAAGTAGTCAGGAGACAGGAGTTCTGGAGTTCAGACAATAGTCTTTAGGGAGACTAAGATAGAAGTAAGAGGGCAGAGAGAACAGAGTGCTATGGCTCAATACTGGAGTATTTCGGGTCAAGTACTGGAGTATTTCGGGTCAAGTACTGGAGTATTTCGGGTCGAGTACTGGAGTAATTCGGGCGTGATTACTCGAGTATTCCGGCTTTAGTACTGGAGTAATTCGGGCTTAGTACTGCGGGAGCGGGCTTCAAGTAAAAAAAAGAGGAGACAGAAACACAAAGCATTTCTCTCTCCTCTTTCTCTTTTAGCTACTCTCCTCTCTCCTCTTTTAGTTGCTCTCCCCTCTCCTCTCTCCTCTTTAAGAGGGCGTTACTTTATCACCTCAAGGCTTTCCATCACCTTGTTTATATTGTTCTGCAACACGAGTTTGCCATAGAAACGGCGGCCACGCTGCCTTCCGTCATACTTAACCGACGTGCCATAATAGTTGTTCAGCCGCTCGATGATGCGTGGCATCGACTCGCCGTTAAGATTGATGAAGCCGTTGCGCCAACTGATATACTGCGACGCATCTACCGTTTTCACCGACACGATGTCGCTGCCAGTAAGCGAAACGAGCTGGTTGGGCTTCATCTTCAGTTCCTGCTTGCCGGTAGAAATCTTTACCGAACCTTCGACAAGAACCACTTCCGAGCGCACGCCCGCATAGCTGTTCACATCGAATTTCGTTCCCAAGACCTGCACACGGAAGTCGTTCATATTCACAATAAACGGATGGTCTTCGTCGTGTGTAACCTCGAAATAGGCCTGTCCCTCGACTTTCACCTCGCGCGTGTCGCCGTCGAATGTCTTAGGATAGACTATCTTTGTGCGGGAGTTGGCTATGATTTTCGTTCCGTCCGACAAAATTATAGTGTGCCGTTCGCCCACGGGAACGGTCTCGGTTACATACTCTACGGGCTTCTTCACTTGTGCCAGCACACGCTTCACCGTGCCCTCGCCCGTATCTTTATATATATAGCCGAACGAGAGCAGCACCGCAACACACGCGGCTGCGGCAGACAGGGAAATCCAAAGCCTGCGTCTCCGGCGCTGCGCCTTAGCTTTTGCTATCTTATCGTATGTCTTACGCTTAATCGATTCGATGTCAATCTCTCGCGGTTGGCACTCATTTACGAAGAATTCCAGTTTCTTGTCTTCTTCCGTAATATCGTATTTATAGTCTTTTATGTCCATCAAATATTTTTTTCTATTATTATCCTTCCTATGATTAAGTCATTGGTTTAGCATCAATTCCATAGGAGGAACGACAACAAATATGCGTTTTTTAATATTTTTTTCAAAAAGTTCATCGCATATTTCACATGATAATCCACCGTAGGCAGAGCTATTCCCAGTTGCTCGCATATCTCCGCATACGGCATACATTCTATTTTTGCGAGATAAAAAACGTGCTTGCATTTCGGGGGCAGACGGTCGATGGCGCCATTAAGACGGTCGATTTCCTCCTGCGAGATAATCTTGTCTGAAGCTGTTTCCATAAGGGGAAAGTGGAAATTCTGCACATCATCAATGTTGACAATGCCCTTATGCTTCTTCTCTTTCCTTATGCAGGATATTGATTTTCTATAAACGACGGTGTTGAGGAAACTCTTGAGGTTATTAATTTCGGATATTGCCCCCCCTAATTTCCATACATCAAGAAACACGTCGCTGACTACTTCCTCGGCCAGTTCTTTGTTTCCGATGATGCCGTAAGCATAATTATAAAGAGGAGGCGAGTAGACATCCATCAACCGATCGAATGCCTTCTCGTCTCCTTCTGATACTAACCTTATTAGAAAATCTTCGGCTTTAGACATACCTATTAGTATAAATAGCTATGCAAAATTATAAAAATTAAACTACAAAACAATAGTTCTTGACGTTTTAGTGCTGTTTTTCACCTCAAAATGCCATGATAACGCAAGAAATTGTCTGTCAGTTCCTTAACCCGGACGAACATCTTGCCCGGCTGCTGTCTGTAAGAGAAGAGCGGATGCCGGCCTCCTTCGACCAACATGAAGTCGAAATGATGGTTCCGGCAGAACGAGAATGCCTTGCCGCAATCGCTGTACGGATCTTCCGAACCCATCAGCATGAGCGTCGGAACATCGCCACCGGCCGCGCGTATGCTGTCGACAACGGGATAATAGAGCACGCGATAGTTTGCCCCTTTCACGCTGCCGGCCATTGCTCCGCCTGCCGATGCTCCGGCAACGACGATACGCGTGGTGTCTATGCCAAGCTCTATGGCATGGCTGCGCACGTAGTCGAGGGCTGCCTGCGCGTCGCTGAATCCGTCATCGACGGCCGTTCCGTGTGATTTCGTTGTGCGGTAGTCGGCCGTTATAGCCACCATTCCCTTCGTGGAATAGTAATCGCACTCACGATAGAACTGCAACGGAGAACCGTGTTTCCATCCTCCGGCGAAGAAATAGAGTATTGCCGGGCGTGGGATATCTGCCTTTTGGCGGAATACATGAAGCGACAGGCTGTCTGTTTCTGACAACTTTCTATAAGCCGTCTTATATATATTATAGGTATTAGGAGCCTCGCCGAGAATTTTCTTCAATGCCTCATACCATGTTTCTGCCATGCGTTTGGCTCCCTGTCTGTTGGGATGCACCTTGTCGGCAATGGTATTCTGTCGCCAGTCGAAGCCTGCCGACTGGTCGACGCATATCAGCCGACTGTCGTTCTGCTCCTTCACAAACTTCTCAATACGCCTGTTCAGTTCTTTTATATAACTGTATTTTGGCAGTTTTCCGCTCGGTATCACTTTAGCGAGCAGCACGTATGCATCGGGATTGGCACTGCGGATAGCAGCCAACATCTTGCGATAGGCGTTTATGATTCCGTCTACCGGCTTCTCCTTCATAAAGTGGTTGTGGCCAGAATGTATCAGCACTATATCGGCGGGATATTCCGGATAAATTTTCTCCACACCGCCGGCAACCCACTCGGCGTTCTTTCCGCTGTTGCCATAGTGGTTTATCCACCCTATGCGTGTATAGCTGCGGCGCGGTCCGATCATGTCGAAGTCATAGCCTGCACCATATAGCAGTTCCCACAAGGGACAGATATACGACTCAAACGCGTCGCCTCCCTCGGTGATGGAGTCGCCGATTCCCATAATCGTGAAGTGTTTTTGCTGCCGGGCTTCCACCGTCTCTGGAACGGCGAAAAGCCCGGACAACACCAATATTATAACCAAAAAACAATTATTCATATCTTCTATCTCACTACTATTTTCTTTCCATCAGAAATGTATATGCCCGGAGTCGCGGGGCGGGATGTGCGTATTCCCTGCAAGGTGTAACAGACTTTCGCCTCCTTGTCGGCTGTTAACGGAGAGCCGATACCTGTCTGTGAGGCCGGAGTTACTTCCAATTCGGCCAGCGGATACCAACCGTTCCGTAGCTTGCTGTGGTCTACTGCCATCTGCAAACCTATGGCATTGGCTTTCGTAACATCCACAAGACCAACGGCAAGGGTGTATTTCCCGGCAGCGACACCGGTCATATCGAAAGACGATTCGTATGCCGTTGGCGTTCCTTTTATCCATGCAGACAGGTCACTGGCTGTCTCCACCATCGTATTCTGCACGTTGCCGCCTGCGTCGAGCAATGCAAAAGCCACCTTATATTTCTGGTTCCACTGCGGAATGTTAGTCGGACAATAGCCCCAACCGGCGTTGTTCCACCTATGGCTTATCGACAATTTACCGCCTGTGGCAACGGTTTTAGGCGCAGTAACCAAATCGGGATAAAGGCGATAGCCGCCTTCAAGGCACATTCCCTTTATCAAATCGAAGTTCTCAAACCATGAAGGCACCTCGTTAACACGCAGGTCCATCATATTGACGCGGGCCTCCTTCGAGGCTTTATACTCGCCAATGCGCACGTCCTCCGGGTGTCCCTGACGGTATTCGCCGCTCGGGTCAATCCAATAACGATGATTGTTTGTCACCCATCCGCCTTCCATGACGATGGGACGCTTGCCGAAATGACTTGCGGCGATGTCCTTCTCCCACTGCTTATAATAGCCGGTCATGCCGAAAGCGTCATGTCGCAGCGAGTAGCCTTTGGCCACGGCTGTCTCTATCATGCCTTTGGAGTCGGCGTTGGGGGTGTCCGACCATTCGGTGTTAGCACCCAACACACGGTGGTAGTTGAGCAGCAACGGCACTTTAGTGAACTGCTCCGAATAGAGAGTTGTTATCCAGTCGAGCACCTTCAGTTTGTTGCTCCTGTCCTGATACACTACCTGATGGCCCTCGCCCCACTTGCCGAGGCCGTATCCATCGACGAAATCGACAACGTCGGGGTCGTTGAAATCCGCGGCCAAAGCCTTTATGAAGGCCTCGTATTTCTTTTGGAACACGGCATCATCAGCGTATGGAGACTTCACGGTTCTCGACCCGACGGTGTTCTCATAATATGTTGCTCCGGCATTGAACACGTATTCCGGTGTGTTCTGCCCCTGGTCACGGCCGTCCACGATAATACGGAAGGCCAATCGCAGCCCGCGGTCACGCGCGCTCTTTATGAGTCGGTAGCATCGCGTGGATGTGTCTTTCCATGCGTAGTTTCCCTCTGTAGGCTCGAAGAACGACCACGCGGCGCGCAGGTAAGCGCATGATGCATAGTCGCTGACACGCACGGTCTCCGTCGTACCGTTTATCGGCATAGCGTCGTACTTCTGCTCCGTCCAGAACGTGGAGTCCCATCCTCCACGTCCCATATAGACTACCCAACCGTTCATCGGGTTGCGCAGTATCACGTCATTGTCAGGCTCTATCACGATGGTGTTGGTCTCTTGAGAGAACAAGCCCAAAGGAAAGAGCAGCAGAAACGCAAGAAATATATTACACTTCATAATCGTATTGTTTTTAATCGTCCCACAAGCAATCAGGATAATTACTTGTTACAGCACCGCCATACTCACTCTGTGTGCCATACATATATCCCAAGACAAGCCATTTCCAGTGCCGCTTGCATCACTGCGGATATAGTAATCAGTAGCAAATACCGACACAGGAATAAAAAGTCCTAAAGTTAAAAGTGTAGATTTTAGATTCATAACAGTTTTGTTTATAATTAATTTTTATTAGGTTTCTGCTTATAATGTCGTGCAAGCGGAAACAATCCATAGGTCTGAAAAGCAAAAAAAGGATATAAAAAGAAGACAAAAGACATGATAACATCATAACAGTCCACTCACTAACAGACGTTAAGACACATACTAAAAAACGGAACTCCATCGCGGAGTCCCGTTTGGTATTCTCAGATTAAGTTAAGGTCATTGAAACGATTTTAATTAACTATTAAACTTTTGAGTTTGAGAAAAAACTGCTAAAAACATTTTGACGATTAATTACATATATTTTATATACCACTACTTTATAATAACTTTCTTGCCATTCTTGATGAAGATGCCCTTCTGCGGTGTTGCCACGCGGATGCCACTGAGTGTGTAGTAATAAGCATCATCAGCTTTATCAGCAACCTCAACAGAAGAGATTGCGTCCTTGATGTCAGCCTTCACAGCACCCGGAACTGTCGCGCCACGCTCCGTTCCGTTTTGGTCTACGGTGAGGTCTACACCTTCCACGCCCCATTCTGCAACTGTTGTTGCAAGGGCATCAGCCAAAGCGCCAGTTGCTTTATAAACCGGGACGAGAACGCCGTCGGTCAAAACATTCGTGCCAAATACTGTTGCGTATGCTCTGCCTTTCTCCAACATAACATCGGTTGCATTTGTTGTAATCGCAGCATCGCCTGTTTCGAGGATATTATTTCCACCTGAAACGATAGCAGCCTCGCCACCTGTAACAGCTATTGCATCGGCCGCATCAGCCTCAGCACCTGCACAACCCACGATTATAGAGTTGGCAATGTTGCCCTTCACCATCTTAACCTGATTGCCCCCCGCGTTGTTTGCGATTGTAGAGCTAATGATATTCAGCACACGTTTGTATGTAGCGTCAGGTGCACCTATATATATAGCCTCAGTACCTTTATTATCTACGATTGTAGAGTTCACGATGGTTACAACAGGTGAATGCTGTATAAAGATTGCAGAACCCATCTTGTCTGTTACCTCATTGCCTGCAAACAGACAACGCTCTACTGTCAGATGGCCTTTAGTGCCTGCGTTTGAAGCGACACGTATAGCTGCGCCACGCGACTTAGCCTTATTGTTTGTAAACTCACAATCAATCAGATGAACCGTAGAACGATAGTTCAACAGAGCTGCGCCTCCAATGGCTGAGCCTTCAGATGCTATCTCGTTATTATAGAAACGGCAGTTCTTTATTGTAACATCACCGCTATTGTCTATACAGAGCGCACCCTTCCTGTTAGCATTATCACTTGTCGCCTCAGATGTATATACATAGCAGAAATCTATTCCCTGTATAAGAATCGGTTTTTGCGGATTTGTTGTGGAAGCCGTGTTAGCCTGCAAGGCGAAAAGGCAACGCGCATCACCGGCATTTTGGACACCATCGCCATTTCTGTCGCCAGAGATAATCGTGCGGTGTGCCGAGTAGTCCACGTCAGGAAGTTCTGTACCCGTCAAAGTCTCCGGATAACCACCTTTGAAAGTAAAGGCCTTTGCCACCTGAGTGGCGACAGATACTTCCGGCACTACGTATGTACCCTCCGCGAAATAGAAAGCGTCGCCACTTGCAAATTTATCTTTATTCTGGAAATCCGTATAGAACGTCTCAAACGCCATTGCGTTATCCCAAGACGAACCGTCCCCCGTGCCATTTGCCGCAGTACGGATATAATAATCGGTTGCAAAAACTGACGCGGGAAGCATCATTCCCAATGCTAAAAGTGTAGATTTTAATTTCATACGATTTTGTTTTTAGTTAATATTTTATTAGGTTTCTGATTATATAGTCGTGCAAAAATGCACAATCCATAGGTGGAAAAGCAGAAAAATAAATAAAAAAAATAAGTAAGTCGCCAAAATTAAATATCGCCAAAAATCTTTACAGTTATAGCCCTCAAAACTCGCGTATTTTGAAACGGATGTTCACTTGCGCTCAAAAACGCAAAAATACGGCATTTTAGGAGATTTAGAGTTAAAACTCTGATAACCAAAGACTTATCTCGTTTTTAGGCAAAAATGGCCGTTTTGGAAGCTGTTTTTTGCCCCGTTAAATTGCAACGGAGGCACTTTTGCACTCCAACGGAGGCCGTTTTGGGCTTCAACGGAGCCTCCGTTGCA
>URER01000038.1 GCA_900547005.1 uncultured Prevotella sp. | reverse complement strand
CCTCTATCGCATTGCTAAACTTTACGCCTACCCACACTAAATAACTACTGAGCCGGAACTGTACCTGTTGTCCGTCCCGCGGTTCGAAGGCCTTCGCATTGCCCATCTTGCAGAGACAGACAACGCCAGAGCCCACGCCGATATGAAAAACACTTTACCCCTTCTGAAAAAACACAGGATACCTTCATTGATAAATGATAGGTACTTCTACCTGTATATCCCAAAAGGGGATGCGAATAATCACATCCCTGGAATCTACCGTTGTCTCGTCTTTAGCAAGATTGAAGTTTGCGAAGTTCCGAACCGCCAAGACAAAACGTTTAGTAAACGCCTTATAAATATGTCGTGATACCCATATCATCCCACCCTTCCGCCCATAGTAGTTTCCTACAAACAGGCATCGGCGTGGTCTCCGTTACTTTACATTTGACCGTTCACTGGGATGGACGATCCTGTAAGCTAAGGATTACGAGTAATCAGTTGCAAATATACAATTTATTTTTTATAATGTTGCGGTTTCTTGAATATTATTTTTCCGGAAATTAAAAACTTTATAAAGGCTATCTGCAATACGGAAAAATTCTGTAATTTTGCCCGTGTTTAGCATCGATGATTATTGGGCACTTTAAGTTTGAAGACTCTAAAGACACAAAAGTTATCGCTCATCACCAAATTATAAAATCAATTACAATCACCAAACATTAAACAAACTGGAGACAGGCAAATGAAGAATATCATATCGATAATAGTAACATTGCTGAGTATCTGTAATATTGACGCATCAGCATACGTGAAATATGTCACAACCAACCTGAACTTACGCTACGGTCCCGGTACCGATTATTCTGTATTAGCCGTAATTCCCCAAGGTACACAAGTAACGATTGATGAAGATTGTGACTGCAAATGGGTACCTGTGGAGTATCAAGGGAAAGTAGGTTATATCTCTACAAAATACTTATCAGAAAGCAAACCGACGACATCATATACTTCAAAGAAAACTATTTCTTCACACAAACGGAGCCTAAAGAACTCAAGCAACAGGAACTATAAATTCGGTTCTGGTCGTTATTACACGAATGTAGACGGTTATAGAGTCCAATCACCAACATACAGCAAACGCAAACCTGCCGGTGCAACCGCACTATGCAGGGACGGCACCTATAGTTACTCACGTAACAGTAGAGGGACATGCTCTCATCATGGCGGAGTCAAAAGATGGCTATAGAAGAAAACAACATCAAATTATCCTACTTATTAGGCGAACTGATTGACAATATGAACGAACACTCAAAAGGAAAGTATGGCTATATATTCGCACAATACTTGAGAAAGGAAGGGTGTATAGATTTGGTATTGTCCGATGACGGATATATATAGATTCAAGATAGATAAAAAGGCGTATATATAGTTTAAACAGCAGTATCTTTGCAAACGCAACGATAAAGGTTTTATATTAAAAAAACATGGAAATAAAGCATATAATATTCGACTTCGACGGCACGCTGATGGACACAGCACCCGTAATACTGGCAACAATGGCCGCGACGATAAAGGAAATGGGACTGCCCGAGCGCAACAGGGAGCAGTGCCGCGCAACAATAGGAATGCGACTCGAAGACATTCCGGCGGAGCTGTTCCCTGAAGTTCCGGACATATCAAAGGAGTATGCGGCAACATACAGACGACTTTTCACACTGGAGAACAAGCCCGGCATCGCGCAACCCTTCCCCGGAGTGATTGATACTCTACGCAAACTGCACTCGCTCGGCTATCCGATGGCAGTAGCCAGCAGCCGCAACCATAAGTCATTGCAGGAGTTTGCTGACAACTTCGGACTGGCGGATTTGTTCTGTATGCTCATCGCCGGCGATGATGTAAAGGAGGCGAAACCCGCTCCCGAGCCTGTGCTTACCGTATGCCGGGAAATGGGATGGACTGCCGCCGAGACGCTTGTCGTGGGCGATGCAACGTATGATATACTGATGGGGCGAAACGCCGGATGCCCAACGTGTGCGGTAACTTACGGCAACCAGTCGCGCGACCAGCTTCTTTCCGCATCTCCCGACCATATAATTGACTGTTTCCCGGATTTGCTCACAATACTAAATAATTAATTGCACATACATTCTCGATGAGGAATCCTGCTGTGGTTCACTGGCATTTTGGCCTTAGCTCGCAGTAATCCGAATACAGTACTCGAGTAATCCGGGTGTAGTACTCGAGTAATTTGGGTGTAGTACTCGAGTATTTCAGGCTCGATTACTCGAGTATTTTGGCTTTAGTACTCGAGTATTTAGGGCTTAGTACTACACGGTTTAGACCATTCTTGCCGTCAAGCCGCTATTTATCTGTAAAATCAACGGTCTACCGATATTGCGCAAACCTTACGAAATAGACTTCTCGCGTCCGAAGAACCAGGGGGAAATCCGCAACTTGTCTGCCCCCCACGCGATGGCGAGGCTGCCGGCTGTGGCGATGAATACGGAGACAAGGAGGAAGAGTGCACCGCTCGGTTCAAGGCGGAGGAGATGGGGCTGATAGAGCTTTGCAAGGATGGTGAACAGTGGGGAGAAAAGAAGCAGGGGCAGGGTGTTGCGCCCGATGAATGTCATCACGATGAGCACACGGCGAGGCGTGTGGCGACAGAGATACATGAGGAAGCTCATAACGAAATAGACCATCAGGATGCCGGCAGGATGCGACTTGTCGAGCCACGCGGGAACACAGGCTATCAGTATGACCGGAAGGATGGTCCAGGGCTGTTTCGGAAAAGCCGAAAGGAAGTCGGGCACGTATTGGCGCAGCACCATTCCGGCAAGGAAATAGCAGGCGTTGGGGAACGACAGGGCCACTCCGCAATGGGGCAAGGCACAGGCGGCAATGATGAAGAAAAGAGGAGAGAGGAGAGAGGAGAGAGGAGAGAGATATGTCTTTATAAACAAGGATTGGGGGTTGAGGATTGGTGATTGGAGAGGGAAGGATTGAGGATTGGGTATTGAGGATTGAGATATGTTTTGCCCGATGATACGGGAGAAGAGGACATGGCTCAACCGATTCGAGATATAATACATGAGTCCGCAAACCATCAGCGTGTGGAGATACCAATACGGCCCGAGCGGATTCAGAACGAGCTTGGAAAGCAGAAGCGGCAGGGTGAGATTGGCGATATGTTCGCGTATGGGCAGCACCGAGGCAGCGAGCACATAGCCGCTTTCCATTATGGCGTAGGGGATGAATATCCACAGGATGGAACGCAGGAAGCGGCGCAACGGTTTGCCGACATTGAACAGATAGCCGGAGATAACGAGGAAGCCGGGCATGTGGAAGGTATATACCACGTGCTTAGCGTATGGGTATGTGTCGCCGATATAGACGAGATGGAACGCAATCATCAGCAGGATGAATACGCATTTCATATAGTCGAGTTGTTCTATTCTTTTCTTCATCTTTTTTTATTTCGGGAATTTCGGACGTATTATATTCGGACATTAGCCAAAGAGGAATGACAGATTAGGCTGCATAGGCACGCTGTTTTCCATTCTCAAAATCGAATTATCGGTGTAGGAAACGTTGCTTCAGCTTGTTCCAAAGTGATGTTTTCTGATATAATATATATAAGGAGAAGGCGGCGCTGAACAGGAAGATGGCTGTGCCGAGAAGCCAATAGAGCCAGCCGTAAGCACAGAGCGTGAGGACATAGGCGGATATGCCGAGGGGCAACTGCACCATAGCATAAAGGCAGACGCGCGAGGAAAGGAAATAGCGATAGCGCAAACCGGCATAAAGGAGTATCACGATAAGCTCGGCAACGTAGGACAACGACAGGGCGACACCTGCCCCAAAGAGTCCCCAAGAGTGATAGCAAAACATTATAAGCGCCACTTGGCCGATGACGAAAACGGCATCGAGAACGACAAACGCCACGGAATGGCCTTTGGCAAGGGTGATGTATTCCATCGGGGTGGTGATGACTTTCAGATATATCGAGAACGCCGCCACCTGTGTCATGGCCACAACGGGCATGAACCTGCTGCTATACAGCAATGGGAGGAGTATGGGCAAGCCTACGATAAAGAGTACGAGCATGGGCGAAAGCAGAAGCAGAGACACTTCAATCTGTTGGTTGACGGTGGTGTTCACGGCCTGTCTGTCGGTATTGACAGCCGAAAGCCGGGGGAAATAATCGGCCTCCATAGCCGAGGCAGCAATTCCGGCTAAGGTAATGATGAGTATATAACCGGCATTATAAAGGCCCACTTCGTCGAGCGTTCCATATACATTGAGGAACGAGCGGGTGAGGATTTCGGAACCGCTGGTTATGATTCCGCCAAAGACAAAAGCCAGTCCGAGGCGCACCATCTGCATACCTTCGCCAAGAAGACCGCGCGAACAGCGTATCTGGAGTGGATAGTACCGGAAGGAATAGAATATCGTGAGCAACATCGTTGTCAAGGCCATAAGCACGATGACGGGTACGATGCCCGGCTGACCGAAAAAGGAATAAATAGGAACGGAAATTAAAAGGGATGCAAGAACCGCGCAGACTTGGATTACGGCCAACTGGCGCAGTCGGCGGGTGGCTTTCAGAATGGCCGTTTCGCCACCGGTAATGGCGAGCAGGCCGACGGCGGGAGCGAGCAGAACGAAGTGCAGCGTGTGGTCGCCCCACGAGAAAGCGCTGCTACTGAGTATCGGTCCGGCAACGACGCAAACGAGCATTCCTATGACTGCGGTGAGCAAAGCCCACGCCCGGATGATGCGAATCTGATGGTTTATGAGGCCGGTATCTCCACTGTCCGCCACTTCCGAGAGATGCTTCACCGCGCTTACCGGCAAGCCGAGATTCGTAGCCTGCGAAATGAAATTGACCGTAGTGTTGAACAGCGACGCGAGTCCCATACCTGCCGGACCGAGAATGACGGCCACGAGCTTGTTGCGCACAAGCCCAATCAGAATATTCAGCCCTTGCACCCCGCCGAATATTCCGGTATATTTCAGTACGTGTCCGTAGCCTTTTCTCGATTCTTCGTCGTTCATCCTTTTAATTAACGGATAGCATACGGTTTTATTACATTCTGGCAAAAGACTATCGCAAGAAAACGCTTTGAGTAGTTAATAGTAAAAATCGCTTACTGCGCCATCTGTATAATCCGGTCTCCCCCCTTGGGGGACTAAGGGGAGCCAAACGTTATTCGTCGCAACCGTAGACGTTCTCATATATCTTGCGCCTCACAGTATCGAAGCTGGCAGCCTCATCGAGTTCGCCGCAAACCATCAGGCGCAACGGCAGGAAGTCATCGCCCTTGCGATAAGGCGGCTGCCGATAGTCACTCTCCCACAGTATGAAGCCACAACGCTCATAGAAACCGATGCGGCGGCGCGCAATATCATCCTCGGGCAACTCCACTTCGAGTACCAGCGACGTCTTAACCATAGCCTTCACCGCATCGAGCACCAGCTTTCCATATCCCCGGTTGCGCATCTCCGGCGCTATGGCGAAGTGTTCCACATAATGGAACGTACCGAAATCCCAATACGTGAACAGTCCCACCGGCCGTCCTTCATCGCACACGAGATTATTATAAAACATCCGGTTCTTCTCCGTAAACGCCCTCAGTTCCTCCGGTTCGCGGTATTCCTCGCGCGGGAAAGCCTGCGTCATCAGGCCTTCCATAAAGCGATATTCCGCACTGTCTGTATCTGTTATCCGCTGAATTGTTATCATAGCTATATTGTTTTTAGCAACAAATATACGACTTTTCATGGTATCTATATCCTATGATGCCCATTTTTAATGCATGACATTACAATTTTTGCAGAAGAATATCAATGTTAAACCTTTTTTATTACCTTTGCATAAGTTAAACTGCACTCGACAAATTGAGAGTAAACTCTCTTTGTACTCATTTGCATTAACTTTGCATAAGTTAAGCTACACTCGACAAATTGAGAGTAAACTCTCTTTGTACTCATTTGCATTAACTTTGCATAAGTTAAGCTACACAACGCTGTACGGCTCTTAAAGAAAGGGCTTTGACACTGAAAATATATAAAATAAAATATGAAGCATTATGATTTCATTTGAATGCGACTACAACAACGGAGCACACCCGAAGGTGTTGCAGAGACTTACTGAAACGAATGACGAAACAACGCTGTGCTACGGATTCGACAGGTTCTGCGACAGCGCAAAGGAAAAGATAAAGGAATGCTGCGAGACCCCGGACGCACAAGTGTGGTTTTTGGTGGGGGGAACGCAGACAAATGCGACGATTATCGACTCTGTACTGCATACGTATGAGGGCGTAGTGTGTGTGAACACGGGACACATAAACACACACGAGGCTGGAGCGATTGAGTTTACGGAGCATAAGGTCATTACCATTGAGGAGAAGGACGGCAAGATGGAGGCGGAGACGCTGGACCGTTATTTAGATAATTTCCTGCACGACGGCAACGCGTCGCACTCGGTGTATCCGGGAATGGTGTATATCACATTCCCGACGGAGTATGGCACACTGTACTCGGCGGAGGAACTCGACAATATATATAAGGTGTGCCGGAAGTATGACTTACCGCTGTATGTGGACGGGGCGCGACTGGGTTACGGTCTGACAGCGGACGGCAACGACATCACGCTGCCCTATTTAGCGAAGCACTGCGACATTTTCTATATCGGGGGAACAAAAATCGGCGCGCTGTGCGGCGAGGCTGTGGTGTTCACTCACAACAATGCGCATCCGCATCTCTTCAATATCATAAAGCAACATGGTGCGCTCGTGGCAAAAGGCAGGATGTTAGGGTTGCAGTTTGAGGCTCTGTTCACAGACAATCTGTACTTTGAAATCGCGCATCATGCCAACGAGATGGCGATGAGAATGAAGAAAATGTTTGAGGAAAAAGGGTATAAGTTCTTTATAGATTCGCCTACAAACCAACAGTTTATAATATTGAAAAACGAGGAAGTGGCGCGTCTCGAAAAGGAAGTGATATTCACCCACTGGGGCAAATATGATGAGAGCCACACCGTCTGCCGCTTCGTTACGAGCTGGGCTACGACGGAAAAGGAACTGAACGAACTGGAAAGGATATTGAACGGACTATAACCTGCATTATTTAATGCAGGATAAAAAATGGGATAGCATCATTCTGCTATCCCAGTTACACGGATTTTATTTCTTAAAGGATTGGCATACATGGTCAGTATGCGCTCACGCAGGAAGTCTTCGTCTTTGTTTGGTATATCAATCTTGGCCAACTGGCTCTTGACATACCCCTCGAAGAAGGCTCGGTCTTCGGCTGTATAGTGTGCGCTCATATCGCCGTCGCCAAGCATTTCGGCAGCGATATAGTTGCCGGGATAAAGGCGATAGTTGGAATGTATCAGCCGGTCGATATGCTCTGCCACTGTGTCGAACATCTCAGTCTTAGGCATTTCCTTGTCGAGAGAGAGCAGCCAGGAATCGATGCAGGGCGCGCTGTGATAGTGGATGCGGCCTTTGAAGCCCATGATTCCCGTGCGCATACTATTTATATCGTCCTGCGCCGACTTCTTCCAACCTTCAACATCACGCTTCAACTGGAACTCGGCGGCTTTCAGATAGTCGCAGGGGTCGAACTCGTAGGATATCGTGAGGGGCGCGAGATGCAGTTGCAGAAGTCTTTCAACGGCCGAGCCCTCGCCACCCATAGCCATCATCTTGAGTATGGCGGGCTGTGTGCGGTCGTCGGAATCTTTGGCACGGCCTTCGCGCTGGGCTATCCATATATTTTCGTTCTTGCCGGAAATGGCGTAGTGCATATATTCCGAAAGCCGCTTGCTGGCCATAAGCATCTGGCGGGGTTGCAGACTTCGCTCCACGATGAACGACTTATTGACACGTACAAGGGTCTTCACCCACGGCAGAGACAGCAGGTTGTCGCCGATGGCTATCTCGCAAGTAGTAGTGAAACCGGCATCGATGAGCAGTTTGCTGAGCAGAGCGGCGTCGAGAACGATGTCGCGATGGTTGCTTATAAAAGTGTATCTGCCGGTGTTGTCTATCGCCGAAGCATCGAAGTCACAGCCATGACTGGCCTTCGACAGCAACCCTTCGAGGAAGGGATAGCAAAACGCCTTCTGGAAATCGAGGCTGGTTTTGCAGGCACGCATCTTCGCGGCGAGGGCCTCAAAAGGTACATCGGGGAAGATAAACTCCACCACCTTGCGAAACTGTTCTTCGGCTATGAGCCTGTCGAAAACCTCCGGCAACTCCTCGGGAGCATACGGCCGTATTGAGTCAAAATCCTGATTCATATTTTTCTAATGTTCTCAAAGAATTAGACTTGGGCTGTTTAGAATTGGTTTTCCACGATGTCTGTCAGCACATCCTTTATGTCGAGGCCTGCCGCACGCACCTGTTGTGGTATGAAACTGGTAGCGGTCATGCCCGGAGTGGTATTTATCTCAAGCATCATTATCTTGTCGCTGCCGTCAGATTCCTTCTGTATGATGTAGTCGATACGTATGATTCCGTTCGCACGCAGGATGTCGTAGATGCGGCTTGTCTCCTCAGCCACACGCTTGGCGGTGTCGGGATTGAGACGCGCCGGCGTTATCTCCTGCACCTGTCCGTTGTATTTCGCATCGTAATCGAAGAACTCGTTATTCGTAACGACCTCTGTTGCCGGGAACACAACCGACTTTTCACGGGTTTTATAGACACCGATAGAAATCTCCGTTCCATCCATAAAGCCCTCTATCATCACCTCGTCGCTCTCCATGAAAGCCATACGCAAGGCCGGAGCCAGTTGGTCGAGGTTCTTCACTTTAGACACCCCGAAGCTGCTTCCGTCTGCCGCAGGCTTCACAAAACACGGCATTCCGATTTCTTTCATGAGTTTTTCCTCATCTATCTGGTCTTCTTCGCCACGTCTGACGAGCATACTTGGCGCCACATTCACGCCAAAGCCGCGCAGATAATTGTTCAGGACAAACTTATCGAAAGTCAAAGCCTCAACGAGAACATTGCTTGTTGAATACGGCAGTTTGATAAGGTCGAAATAGCCTTGCATCAGTCCGTTCTCGCCCGGAGTACCGTGGATGGTGATATAGGCATAGTCGAACATCACCGCCTTGCCATCTTTCATGAATGAAAAGTCGTTCCGGTCGATTTTAGCAATCTCTCCGTTGTCGAAGTTTACGTGCCAATCTGTATCCTTAACGTCTACGATATAGACATCATAGCGTTCTTTATCGAAAAATGAATACAGGCCTTGTGCGGAGCGCATTGATACATCATGCTCCGAGGAGTCGCCACCGCAAACGATGGCTATGGTTCTTTTCAGATTCTTCATAGTTCTATTTTGTTTTTCAACCTAAGGCACGGTGAGCCGCACCCGGTCATACCTTATATATTATATATAACGTGATTAATTTGCAAAAGTGTCATTTGTCGTGCCTTTCATATATACGCGCCATCGCTCAATCAGCTTCTGCAAGTCCTCCGGAAGTTCCGAAGTGAAATCCATCTGCTTCCTTGTCTTGGGATGAACGAAGCCGAGAGTGCGCGCGTGCAGAGCCTGACGGCCGCACACCTTAAAGCAATTCTGGATGAAAGCCTTGTATGTGCTGCTGCGGTTTCCACGTATAATCTCCATTCCTCCGTATCTCTCGTCAGCGAACATCGGGTGTCCGATATGTTTCATGTGGGTACGAATCTGATGTGTCCGCCCTGTTTCCAAGATACATTCAACCAACGTAACATAACCGAAGCGCTCTATAACGCGGTAATGAGTTACAGCGGGCTTACCTATCTCGGAGTCAGGCGGGAATACCGTCATACGCAAACGGTCTTTAGGATCGCGCGCTATGTTGCCCTCTATGCGCCCTTCATCCTCGACGAAATTGCCCCAAACGAGTGCGTTATAGCTTCTGTGCGTGGTCTTGTTGAAGAACTGCACGCCGAGATTTGTCTTTGCTTCGGCCGTCTTCGCAATTACAAGCAGACCGCTGGTGTCCTTGTCTATGCGATGAACCAAACCCACTTCGGGGTCATTCGGGTCGTAAGATGGAAGATTACGCAAATGCCATGCTATGGCGTTCACCAACGTTCCGTGGAAGTTTCCCACACCGGGATGCACCACAAGACCTGCCGGTTTGTTTATCACCATAACATCGTCATCCTCATAAACGACGTCGAGCGGTATGTCTTCAGGCTCGATTGTCGTGTCATGTCGTGGACGGTCGAGCATCAAAGTTACGACATCGTCCGGCCGAACCTTATAATTGCTCTTTACCGGATGGTCATTTACGTGTATGAATCCGGCCTCGGCAGCCTTCTGTATCCTGTTTCTGCTGGAATGTTGCAGATGCTCGAACAAGAACTTGTCTATGCGGACAGGGTCTTGTCCTTTGTCTACAACCACACGAAAATGCTCGTACAACTGTTGCTCTTCGTCGTCTATGTCTTCTATATTATCTGTTATGACTGTTTCGTCCGCCATACATTAATTCATATTTATATTACTGCCATACCCTATCACGGGCCATCCCACTTATGGATTAGGCACATCAGAATGTGAGGAGTGGTCTATCTCATTTCCTTCGGCATCTACCTGCACCTCCACTTCCTCGTACACGTAATCGGGCACATCAACCTCACGTTCGCCGTACTCCACTTCCTCATCCTTCAAGAAAGCCGAGTCTGCCGCAGTTACGATACGCGTTCCGTCGCCCACCTGCACCATGATTTTGGCATCGATAGGCACTCTGTCGCCTGCTTTCACAGAACGGCCGTTCACCTTTATTCCGTATATCCAATCGCGTTCGCCGGGAATATACTCCGGCTCTGTTATCTTAAAGCCCATCGAAACCATCCTCGCACGCACCTCACGCCACGAGCCATTCTCTATGACATCGGGTATGACAAGCGTCGGCGGACTTGCCGCATTAATGGTAACATATACTATATATCCGCCTTTCACGCGCTTTCCAGGATCCGGCGACTGCTCCAAAATACAGTCGGGTGGCAGCTTTTCGTTATATCCCGTATCGTTGATAGCAATGTCAAGGCCTAAAGCATCGAGCTTATCCTCAGCATCATCATATTGCATATTCACAATATTGGGAACCACTATCGACTCACCGTGCCGGGTATAAAAGTCCAGCCCTATCCTCACGCCCAGGGCAATAAACGCTATCACGATAAGCACCGCGACAATATTTCCCCAAACATACGCACTTGCGAACTTTCCGAATAAGTCTTTTTTTGCCATTATCTATCTGTTAGTAAAACACATTGCTACCGCCGACAAAATTAAATAAAAAAACGGAAAGAAGCAAAGAATAGGCTCTACTTCTTTCCGTTTTCCCAAATTTATCCGTTCAACGCGGATTATTTTCCATGATGCTCGTCAGACACAGTTAACTTCTTGCGTCCCTTAGCACGACGAGCTGCCAACACGCGGCGGCCATCCTTTGTTGCCATTCTCTGACGGAAGCCGTGCTTGTTCACTCTTCTTCTGTTGTGAGGCTGAAATGTTCTTTTCATTGTTCTATTTATTTTATTTTGTTATTATTCCTATTATTATACACCACTATTAAACAAGAAGATACCGCCCGCAACACATCTCGCAGACAGTTTTCACTCTCATTTGGGGTGCAAAAGTACTCATTCTTTTTCAAATAACCAAGAATTATGCAATTTTTAGTCCTATTATTTATGTTTTTTTCTATAAAATACGTAACTTTGCAGCGCATTTAAGCCTATAAACAAGATATAGATAACAAATTCAAGATAAAGTAATTATGATTAAATCACAAGACATTAAGAAAGGCACTTGCATCCGTATGGATGGCAAGCTGTACTTCTGCATCGACTTCCTGCACGTAAAACCGGGTAAAGGAAATACTATCATGCGCACCACTCTGAAAGATGTTGTAAGCGGACGAGTACTTGAAAAGCGTTTCAACATCGGTGAAGCTCTCGAAGACGTGCGCGTAGAACGCCGCCCATATCAGTTCCTCTACAAAGAAGGTGAGGACTATATCTTCATGAATCAGGAGACTTTCGACCAGATTCCTATCGCCAAAGAACTCGTTACCGGTGTTGACTTCATGAAAGAGAGCGATGTTGTCGAGGTTGTCAGCGACGCCGACACAGAGACTGTACTCTATGCCGAGATGCCGGTAAAGACTGTTTTGCGCATCACTCATAGCGAGCCGGGTATCAAAGGCGACACAGCTACAAACGCTACCAAGCCTGCTACTCTCGAGACTGGCGTTGAAGTTCGCGTACCGCTGTTCATCAACGAAGGCGACCTCATACAGGTTGACACTCGCGACGGCAGCTACTTGCAGCGCATGAAGGAGTAATAGACAGCTCCAGACAAACAAGAGAACACTTTGTTTCATACAAAGACGTGATAATGGAGAATTATGATATATGCCTATCTGCAATCGGATGGTAGTATCATAGTTCTCCATTTTCCGTTTCATACCCACACTAACATCAGTTATTCGCCATCATGAAATACTCCATTATAGTTCCGGTATATAACCGTCCCGACGAAGTCGATGAACTTCTCACAAGTCTGACAACGCAGAGCCTCAACGACTTCGAGGTGATAATAGTCGAGGACGGCTCGCAAATAACCTGTCAGGATGTGTGCAAACGCTACACCGACAGACTGAATCTGAGATATTTCCTCAAAGAGAACTCCGGTCCGGGAAACAGCCGCAACTATGGAGCTGAGCGCGCTGAGGGCGAATACCTTATTATATTAGACAGCGACGTGGTTCTGCCCGACGGCTATATGAAAGCCATTGACGACGAACTGCAAGCCAATCCTGCCGACGCGTTCGGCGGTCCTGACTGTGCCCACCCGTCGTTCACCGACACACAAAAGGCCATCTCCTACTCCATGACCAGCTTCTTCACAACCGGAGGCATCCGAGGAGGCAAGAAGAAACTCGACAAATTCTATCCGCGCTCGTTCAACATGGGCATACGCGCCGATGTCTACCGCAGGCTTGGCGGATTCTCAAAGATGCGTTTCGGTGAGGACATAGACTTCTCCATCCGCATTTTCAAGGATGGATGCAAGTGCCGTCTGTTCCCCGAAGCATGGGTTTGGCACAAGCGGCGCACGGATTTCCGCAAGTTCTTCCGGCAGGTCTACAACAGCGGTATCGCCCGCATCAACCTCTACAAGAAATATCCGGAGTCGCTTAAGGCGGTGCATCTCTTGCCGATGGTGTTCACCGTGGGCGTCATAGGACTCATATTATCATTCATCTTGGGACTGGCGACATCCCTACTCTACCCCAATCACACGGCAGCAGCAATCGGTTCCGTCATCAGCACAATCACCCCAGCCCCCATTCTCCTATATACATTATTAATATGTGCGGACTCCACGCATCAGAACAGGAGTCTGAAAATAGGCGTTCTCAGTGTCTATGCGGCTTTCGTACAGCTCATGGGCTACGGTTTCGGCTTCCTTTCAGCATGGTGGAAACGCTGCGTGTTGGGCAAAGATGAATTCTCTGCATTCGAGAAAACATTCTATAAATAATTCAGTGGATGAGCGGACAAATGGACAAACCGGCAAGCAAAATATGAAACTGACTATCAACCATTGGGCGGAAGAAGACCGTCCGCGCGAAAAGATGATGAGCCTCGGCGCGGAAGCATTAAGCAACGCCGAGCTGTTGGCTATTCTCATAGGCTCCGGGTCTACCGACGAGAGTGCCGTAGGACTGATGAAACGCGTCATGGCCGACTGCGATAATAACCTGAACTCTCTCGGAAAGAAAAGCATCGCACAGCTCACCGAATACAAAGGCATGGGGCCGGCAAAGGCCGTGACAATACTCGCGGCCTGCGAATTGGGCAAACGCAGACAGAAAGAGAAAGTACAGGAGCGTGAAAGTCTCAACTCGGCGACGGCGATATACAATTATATGCACCCGCAGATGCAGGACCTCGACGTGGAAGAAGCATGGGTGTTGCTGATGAACCAGAGCTACAAACTGATAAAGGCGGTGCGCATATCGCACGGCGGAATAACCGAAACGGCAGTCGATGTGCGTATCATCATGCGCGAGGCGATACTTGCCAACGCAACCACTCTCGCCATTTGCCACAACCATCCGTCGAACAACACGCGGCCGAGTGCTGGCGACGACCGCATAACCGACATCGTAAACAAAGCCTGCCAAACCATGCGCATTCACTTCGTCGACCACCTCATCATCACCGACGGACGTTATTACAGCTATCGGGAGGAAGGGAAAATATAACATTTCCGGTGTCATTCCCACCATTGAAAAATACGAAACGGGATGCAGAAGAAACCTTTTTGCATCCCGTTTCGTATTATAAAGAGGAGTCAATCAAATAAGACATCATCAGTTTAAGTATTTTTCTCAACTCCGTAAAACACAGTTCTTTTGTATAGTCTTGATTACAGAAACCTTGTAATGCTGTTACAAGACTTTTGTAATCACGTTAGGCCTCGGTAATCACATTACCAGACTGCGGTAATGATATTACCACAGCCCGGTAACGATATCATAAGATTTCTGTAATCAGAACAGTTCAAAAGAACTGTGTTTTACGAAGTTGAGAAAAAGACTTGAAACGCCTCCAAATTCCCGTTAATATACTGTATTCTGCGGATCAAAATTAGTCCAGCCATCCAGCCAATTATCGCTAACATCGCGGAACGCACCTATATATCCGCCTTTACCGTCGGACAACATTACGGACGGACAATAGTTCTGTCCGGTCATTTTCGGGTCGACAAGGTTCAGAGCGGCCTCATTCACTTCTCTGTTTGTAGGCTCGCTGAAGAAGAACGTGTGCGAATATGACACCTTAGTGCGGTCTTCCGTTCCCGTAGAATAATCATAAAGATAGTCCTCGTATTCCTTGTTCTTGTCCGTTCCGATAACTCCCATTCCGGCAAAAAGGATATTCTTCAGACTGAAAGCGCCCTCTTTGGCATACTTAACGGAATTGCCTTTCTCTCCGTCCACGATGAGTCCGACGGGATAACCCACAGCAATGGCATTCTCAACGTTAAGCCTACTGCTGCGGCGTATCTGCATTGCTGCCTGGAATTTTCCTAATTTGGAACCGTTATCGGGGAATACCGGGCCGGCGGTAATGTAGTCTGAGCTGTTAACGAAATCGCTGTTCTTGGCCGTACGGGGACCTATGAACGTAACATTCTTGAACGTTGCCGTAGTGAACGGAGTAGTTTCCGCACCGCTTGCGTTGTTGTCGCTCTCGAATCCGTTGCTCTGCGAGGTGTCGGCAATGCGCGGATCGCGAATCGAAAGAGCATATTGTACTGTGCCGCTGAATCCGTTGTCGGTATCGAACTCATCGTCCCAACCTTTATAAGCCACCAGATACTTGCAGTTTACCGCGCCTCCGAACCATTCGAAGGAATCGTCATTTGAATATGAAACCTGTATATGGTCTATTGTGGTGCCGCTTCCTACCGAGCCGAAGGTAACGCCGTTGATTTCCTTGTCCGTGTCGAACGGGTAGCCGGCGAACTCAACGCGGATGTATTGGTATATTCCCGAGTTGTCGGTATCATCGTTGCCGCCGTGTATTGTGGTCGGACCGCCCTCTATCTGTTGCGTTCCCTGATTGTTACGGGCTTTTCCGCAAATGATGAGTCCGCCCCAGTCGCCCGGCCGGCGCTGCCCTGCTGGCTGCGCGGAGGTCATTACGATAGGCGCATCCTTCGTTCCCTTCATCTCGACATAGCCGCCCGGCTCCACTATAAGTGCCGCCATAGTCTGCTTGTCTCCCTTGATTACCGTTCCGGCAGGGATGCGGAGCTTTGCCCCGGCGTCTACATATACCCAGCCCTTCAGCGTGTATGTGCCGCGCTCCAGCGTGACATCGCCGGTGAAATGGAAGTTCTGCGTACCGTCACCCAGTTCTGTTCCGTTGAAAAGAATCCCACTGCTGTAAGCAACATTGCCCTTATAAGTAACCTCGGGATTGCTCACTACGGGAGCGGCGGGACTGTCGTCCGACGAACAAGAAGCCATTACGGCTGACATTACGAGGGCGGCACCCATCATAAATGCCTGTCCCAATCTTTTCATTTCGATTTTCATACTTTCTTTTTTAAGTTTAAGAAATTGATAAAACTAAAAACTATAACCTATTGTTAAATTGAAATTGCGTCCCGGGCGATAGCTGCGTGTAACCTCTTCTATGGTGCGTTGCACGCCGTTTACGGTAACATCCTCAAACTGTTTGAATACGCAGCGCTCCGCCAGCACGTCCCTTACGGCTGCTTTCAGCTCCCACTTGCCGAGCTTCTTGCCTATGGACAGGTCTACGCTGTTGCGCGGCATCTCGTAGGAGTTAGGTATATTGCGTTCCGAGCCATCTGCCCCCGTACCGTAGCGGTTGCCAACTCCGATGATGCGCTTGCCCACACGGTTGTATAATACGGCTCCGCTCCATCCGTGCTTCACATTATTATAAAAGAGTCCCGTATTGATAAGGTAAGGCGACTGCCCCTGCATGGGGCGGTCAATGTTATTGGTTCCCGGTTCAAAACGCACCCTGCTCTTTATCCATGCGCCGTTAAAGGAGAATGAGAAATCCCTCATGCCGATAAAATCCAGATTCTTCCGAATGTCAAGCTCTATGCCGTAGTTGTCGGCTCCGTGCGCGTTCATAAAGGAATATACGAGGTCTGTGCCGCCGGCAACGGTATAGGTCCACTCTATCGGGTTCTTGAAATGCTTATAAAACAGTGCTACTGAGATTTGTTCGCCAGCCGAAGGATACCACTCGTAGCGCAAATCGAGATTGTCGATATATGCTGATTTAAGGTCATAATTGCCCATTACGTTGCTGCCCAGCTCAAAATCGTAGTACACCGAGGTGGAAAGCTCTCGGAATTCCGGGCGGTTCACCGATTTGCCATAGGCTGCACGCAACTGGTGTTTGTCACTAAATTTATAGGTAACGTTAAGGGACGGGAAGATGTCGTTGCTGTCGTAAGCCGTGCTTTGCAGGCTCTCTTCAAACTGACGGGTATTCATCCGCAGCACCTGACGGTTGTATTCGTAGCGCACTCCGGCATAGATGCTCAGCATTCCGACAGGCAAGTTCACGCCAACGTAGCCCGCAAGTTGCGTCTGATTGCCCTCGTAGTTATTCAGGAAGTTCACTTCCTCATAAAGATAGAGCTTGTCCGGACCGTAATTTGAGTCAATGAGCACCTCGCCAGGTATGTCGTCAGAGAACAGGAAGCCCTCGGGCAGCGTATTGTCGGGCTGCCATCCGTATTGGAACTGGCGTGTGCGGTATGAGCGCGTGCGGTATTCGCCGTATGCACCGGTCTTCAATGTAGGCTCAAACGCCCCGAAATGGAAATCCTTGCGATAGTTGCCGCCTGCCGAGAAGATATGTTCATCGAGCTTGGTAAACTCCCGGCTTATCCTATATATGCCCATTCTGTGCTCCGTTCTGTCGGTGCGTTCTATCAGGCGGCGGTCGGGCAGGTTGCGGTTGGCATAGGCATAGCCCACGCTCCAGTCTATTCTGTCGTCCTCAAACGTATGCCGTCCCGTCATCTGCGTGTTGTAGGTTGTTCGCGCAGAGTAGTAATATTCCATGTCATTGACATTATCCGGCTGCGCATTAAAGCCCATGCGCTCGGAATAGCGGTCATTCGCTATCTGATTGAAGATGTTCTTCCACTCAAAATAGTGGCGGGTGTCCCGTGGCCGGAACGACAGATTCAGCATGGCACCAATACGCACATCGTTGCTATATCGGTTGTCTGTGGCCTTTCGCAGAGCCACCGACTTGTCGTTGGATGTGTCATACGGCCCATAGAGCGAGTTCTCCATATCGAGCAGGGTCTTGTATGTATTGGAGTAATTCAGCACCGCCAACAATCCGAACCGTTGTCCGTTGTCAGCCTTCCATATATGATTGTAGCTCATGTTGAGCTTCATGTCGCTCACAGGATGCCTTGTTCGCAAGGTCCAGTTGTTGTTCAGCCCGTTGCCGAGCACGTCGAGACGCGGATTACTGCCACCGTCATAACCGGGATAAGCACGCAGCGCACCTGTCATTCCAGCATTGAGCGAACGCCATCCCGCACCAAATCCAAGCATATCCATACAGCATCCCTGCGACGCAATGAAGTTACGGAAGTGTGTTCGGTCGTTGATTCCGACGCCAAAGGAAACATCGAAGGCGTTGTTTTCGGGCAACTGTTTCGTATTGACAAGTATAAAGCCGCCCGTAAAATCGGCGGGGTACTCTGGCGCGGGGCTTTTAACGATTACCATATTGTCGAGTTGGGAACTCGGCAGAATGTCGAACGAGAACGCACGGGTATCGGCTTCCGAGCTTGGAACGGCACTTCCGTTGAGCCACACATTATTATATCGCTGCGACAACCCGCGGACCATGACAAACTTGTCATCGATTATGGACACGCCCGGCACACGGCGAATCACCTCCGAGGCGTCTTTGTCTTGCGTGCGGGTTATCTGCTGCGCCGACACACCGGTCTGAACGACGAGGCTGCGCCTTTGTTCCTGCACTTGTGATGCCTCAGTATTGCGGCGCGCGACGGCCGTAACAGACACCTCTCCCAGCATCTTTGAGTCGCTTTCCAACAGGAAATCGAGAAGGGTCTCGCCGTCTTTGTCCACTCTGACCGACTCTTTGACAAGCGTCTTATAGCCAACATAGCGTACAGTCATGGTGTATGTGCCGGCAGGGAGTTCCAATTCGTAGTTTCCATCGATATCCGCCGTTGTTCCTTTGGTGCCTTCCGACACCATAATTGTGGCACCCGTCAACGGCTCTTTGCTTTGTTTGTCCTTGATTACACCTTTCAGAGTCCCGGCACTTAGCGTACAGGCATAACCCAGCATGATAATTGAAAACAATAGTTTCTTACCTTTTGAATAAACTTTTTCTTTCTCCATTTATCTATACATCTTTCTTTTACCGCTGCAAAAGTAGTGGCAAGATAATTCATTAGTGTTACACTTGGATTAAGAAAATATTTAATTCGCACAGGGAGCGACAGGAGTCTGCAAACAGGAAATTACATTACAAACGGATAATAACTGCATTAGAATAGTTTGTAATGTGAACACAAAAGAATGGAACAATGGCTTTAATTACTATACCGAAGGGTAAAAAAAATGCCGAACTGAATCGGCAAAGACAAAAGTTATTCTACAAAAAGACAAGTCCCGACCGCATCAGAAAGCCTCGCGATACTTGTTCTCATCCTTATCCTCAAGCATGGAGAGATAGCTCTGGTAGCGCGATGCGGCTATATAGTGGTCTTCGACGGCCTTCAAGACGGCGCATCCTGGCTCGTGGGTGTGGGTGCAGTTGCTGAAACGGCAGCCTTCGGAGAACTTGAATATCTCGCGGAAATAGCTTGTCAGCTCCTCCGGCTCTATGTCGAATGTGCCGAAACCCTTTATTCCCGGAGTGTCGATGATATATCCCCCGCCGGGCAACTCAAGCATTTCGCTGAACGTGGTGGTGTGCATACCCGTGTTGTGGGCGTCGCTTATCTCAGCCGTGCGCAGTTGCGCGCCCGGCAGGATGCGGTTGATGAGGGTCGACTTGCCCACTCCACTGTTGCCGCTGAGCAGCGTTATCTTGCCATTGAGCAGGGTTCTCAGTTCGTCTACGCCCTCGCCCGATGCTGCCGACACCGCCATGCAACGGTATCCGATAGTGTCATAGAGCGTCATCATCATCTCTTGATAATGCAACTCCTCGGGGGCCAGCAGGTCGGTCTTGTTGAACACGAGCGTCACGGGTACCCGATATGCCTCGGCCGAAGCCAAAAAGCGGTCGATAAAGGTTGTGGAAGTCTGCGGATAGTTCACCGTTACGACGAGGAAAGCCTGATCTACGTTGGCCGCAATGATATGGCTCTGCTTCGAAAGGTTTGGCGACTTGCGTATGATATAGTTGCGTCTGTCCTCAATAGCGGATATAAATGCCGTGCCTTCCTGATTGCGTATTATCTCTACGCGGTCGCCCACAGCCACCGGATTGGTGCTGCGTATGCCTTTCAACCGGAAGTTTCCCTTTATCTTGCAGCTCACGTCGTGGCCTTCATCGGTCCTCACCGTGTACCAACTGCCGGTGTTCTTTATTACGAGTCCGTTCATATTAAAGAATGAAGAATGAAGAATGAAGAATGAAGAATTGCCTGACGGAATGATGTGTTCCATTAATCCGTAGCGTCCCGGCATGCAATTCTTCATTCTTCATTCTTCATTCTTCATTTAAATCCATTCTTTTTATACCGTCATTATCTCCTTAGTCTTCTCTTCGAGCAGACCGTCAATCTTCTTGATATACTTGTCGTGTACTTTCTGAAGTTCCAGCTCGGCATCCTTCTCGTTGTCCTCTGAGAGTCCGTCCTTTATAGCCTTCTTCAGTTTGTCCTTCACGTCAGCGCGCACGTTGCGTACTTCAACTTTGGTTTTCTCGCCAATCTTGTTGCACTGTTTCACTAAGTCGCGGCGTCTTTCCTCTGTCGGCTGCGGCAGATTGAGGCGTATCAACTCACCGTTGTTCTCCGGAGTGATACCCACATCAGAGTCCATGATTGCCTTTTCGATGTCGCGGATAGCCTTCTTGTCCCACGGACGGATGGCAATAGTTCGCGGATCGGGCACCGTAACGTTGGCCACCTGATTCAGCGGCACCATAGAGCCATACGAATTTACCCTCACTCCGTCGAGGATTGCCACGTTGGCACGGCCCGCGCGGATACGTGCGAGTTGCTCATCAAGATACATCGCTGCCATCTCCATGCGCTCCTCGGCTTCTGTCAATGTTTCTTTTACGTCTATCATAATCGTATTATTTATTAATTATTGTCTTGTTGTCTATTTGAAATGCTGCATTTCGGAATGCAAACGGAATGCGGCCATATTTGTTTCGTCACTGCTCTACTCTATCTTCCAGCCGTCTATGCTTCGTGTTTCCGTCGAGAAGTTCACACCTATCTTATATATATGGCGGCCATCCGACTTGAACGGCTCGGCATAACCCTTGTCGTTTATCTGGCATAGTGCCTCGTCGGCAGACTTGTCGAGTTTCAATTCGAGGATGTAGATATAGTCTTTGGTCTTCAAGAGTATATCCATTCTGCCTCGGCTGGTGTTGCGTTCCACTTCCGTGAAGAAGCCCATCATCTTGAAAACGAGATACATGGAGTTCTGGAAATACTTCTCCATGTTGCCAGTTATCTGATAGTCGGAATCCGAGAACATCGACTGCAAACGCTCCATGAAAGCCTCCGGCTTACCGTTCTCCACGTCCTTGACAAACTGGTATATCGTGAACTCGCTCTTATTCTCGCCCAATGAGGTATAGAACGGGAGCAGGTACTTGATGAATCCCATCTCCACCTCGCGGTTGGGGAAGCCGAGACTGTAAAGGCCGAACCTACTGTCGTAGTCCTTTATGGTTAGGTATCCACTCTGATAGATTACGGGTATCGGATTGTTTGACATGGAATTGATGCTGTTGAGTACGTCAGGCGAGACGACCTCCGACTGTAAATCATTCAAGTTGTAGCCCGACTGCTTCAGCAAATGAACAAGGAACGACGGGGTGCCTGTCTCAAACCAGTAGCTGCCAAAGCTGCGGTTCTTCAGCGTATTCAGCAGACTGAACGGGTTATAAACGCCTTCCGAGTTCTGACGGAAATGGTAGCCGTCGTAGTCCGCGCGCAGTTTGTCGTAACATTCTGCTTTCGTCAATCCACATTTCGAGGCAAGTTCCGCCACCTCCGCATCAAAAACCGTATGCAGTTCTTCGTCTGTTATGCCACAAATGGAGGTATAGGCCTCAATCATCGAGATGTCCTCAAGGTTGTTCAGATCGCTGAATACACTCACCTTGCCAAACTTTGTAACGCCCGTCAGGAATGCGAACTTGATGTAACGGTCCTGTGTCTTGAGCACAGAGTAGAATGCTTTCAGGATATTGCGGTATTCGTCTTGCAGCGTTTCGTTGCCAATAGCCTGTAGCATAGGCTTGTCGTATTCGTCAACGAGTATCACCACGCTACGGCCGGTGGTCTCGTATGCCCTGCGCACGAGTCCCTTGAAACGCAATTCGGGCGTAACCTCCGTGGGAGAAGTGCCATAAAGGGATTCCCAATATGTGAGAACGTCATTCAGAACAGATGTCAGAGCCTCGACGCAATCATATTTTGCCGTGTTCAGGTCAAGGTGCAACACAGGATATTCTATCCATTTGGTCTCCAACTTCTCCATTGCAAGCCCTTTGAACAGCTCGCGTTTACCCATAAAGTAGGCCTCAATAGTGGATATCAGCAGGCTCTTTCCAAATCTACGGGGTCTGCTCAGAAAATAATAACGCCCGGTAGACACAAGCTGATAGACAAGCGCAGTCTTGTCGATATACACATATTCTTCTTTTCGAAGGCTCTTGAAGTCCTGTATTCCGATAGGATATTTCATCATTATTGTTCCTATACCTTTATTATAACAATCACGTTCACTTGCACAAAAATATACATTTCTTTCCGATTGTGCAAGAGTTGCGGTCATTTATTTCGCCGACAACCCACAACTCAAAACTCACGGCCCATCAGTTCCAGTATCTCCTCTTCCGTGGCGAGGTTTGAATCGCCCTCAAAAGAATTCTTTATAGCCGATGCGGCCAGTGCGAAGTCGATGCAACGCTGGTCGTCCCCGCCCCATTTACAATAGGCGTGCAGGTAAGCGGCTATGAAGGCATCGCCCACACCCATCGGGTCGATAACGGGATTTATATCATATATGCGCGCCGGCACAAGACGGCCGGAAGCATAAAGCAGTCCGGTGAGCGTATGATGGCTCGACGTTATCTGGTTGCGCGCGGCCAAAACGAACTTCTTGCAGCGTGGAAACATCTCGTGAACCTTATTGAGATAATTCTCAAACGCATGAAAATCCATCGCATAATCGGCCGAAAGAGCCTTGAACGGCACACGCTTCATGCCCGAAATCACCTCGTATTCGCCCTGGTCGCCGAAGATTATGTCGGCATGGGAAGCCAGTTCAGCGAGCGTCTCGTGCGCGTCGGCACCATAATTCCACAAATTCTTGCGATAATTGATGTCGCACGAGATTGTCAGTCCCATCTCCTCGGCTATCTCCACAGCCTCCATCGTTGCGTCGGCCGCACTCTGCGAGAGCGCACAGGTGATGCCACTGCAATGGAAAATACTTGCATCGCGGAACACTTCGCGCCACGGAATCATGCCCGGCTTCATAGTATAAAATGCCGAATCCTTACGGTCATATACTACACAAGAGTTGCGCATGGCCGCAGCATCCTCGAAATAATAACTTCCCAACCGGTCTCCGCCACGGCAAACATGACTGAGATTCAGTCCGTAGCCATGCAAGTACATACAGCAGGCACGCCCCACGGCATTGTCGGGAACACGCGACACATACTCAACATCGTTGCCCAACACTGCTAACGACACTGCCGCATTGGCCTCGCTACCACCATAATTGCCACAGAACGTACTGCCCTGAGCTATCCGCCGGTGGTCCGGCTTCGACAGTCTGAGCAACACCTCACCGAATGTTACTATCTTGTTTTCCATCTCCTTCACCTATTTATATATATAAAGCAGCTTCCTTTATAACCCGATTTTCCCGAACTTGACGCGCCGGCTACACTCCGTCAGCCGCAAACCGCACGTATTCGTCAATACTATACGTACTGCAAATATACTTAAAATACACGATATTGAGAGGTTTAGACACAAAGAATTTACTATTTTCTTGCCTCTTTCGGAAAATATTGATACATTTGCAACCGACGAGTCAGTCCATAACAAGGGCGGGCAAGTTATATTTTGAGGAAACAGAAGGACGTTACGGACCTTATCTTTCGGCTTCAAACTTCGCAAATTTGAATTCACTTCGGAAGAGACGGCAACGGAGCGTCTGCGTTGGGTGTATTATATTCGCGCCTGTCATGGCAGCCGTGAAAGATAATGAATGCAATGACAGACATTGGCATTATCATCCGAGAGAAACTGAAAGAACGCGGCAAACCGGTTGTGTGGTTTGCCCACCAACTGTCCTGCAGTCGTACAAACGCATATAAAATATTCGAAAAACGTTCCATCGACACTTGCTTGTTGACTCTTTAATATTTTAGAAAAATGACATAAATGTCAAAAATGTAAAGTAGAGAGTTGCAAATACCACATTTTATCCTTATTTTTGCATTTTAGAAAAGTGACATAAATGTCAAAAATGTAAAATAGGAGGGGTGATATGATAATTAAAAGGGACAGTTATCTTAATCAGATTATTGCCGGAAAGGAAAACGGACTGATAAAAATTATAACCGGAATACGCAGATGCGGCAAGTCGTTTCTGCTGTTCAACCTGTTCTACGACTACCTTATTGATAGCGGAATTGCCAAAGACCATATCATAAAAGTGGCTTTCGACGATTGGAATTTCAGGGAGCTATGCAACTCGGACAAGCTGATGGAATACATTAAAGGCCGCATTACAGACGATGATATGCATTATATCCTGCTCGATGAGGTACAGCTTCTCAACGAGTTTGTGCCCATCCTTAACGGGCTTCTGCGCAAAAGGAATGTCGATTTATACATTACCGGAAGTAATTCACACTTCCTCTCCAACGACATCGCAACGGAATTTCGCGGCAGGGGAGACCAAATACACGTCTACCCTCTGTCCTTTGCCGAGTTTATGTCGATGGAACAACGGCATCCAATAGATGCTTGGCCCGACTATTATACTTACGGCGGACTTCCGCATATTCTCGCTCTCGACTCCGACAAGAAGAAAATCGACTATCTTCAGAATCTGTACCACACCGTATATATAGCCGACATTCTCGAACGGCACAATATAAAAAACAATGAGGAGTTCAGCGAATTGGTTCAGATAATAGCTTCGGCGATAGGCTCGCCCACTAACCCACACAAACTGTCAAATACGTTTAAGTCTGAAAAAGGCAAGGTATTGTCACAACCAACAATAAGCAAATACCTGTCTTACCTGCAAGATGCATTTATCATAGAAAAGGCTATAAGATATAATATCAAAGGAAAAAAATACATAAACACGCTCCCTAAATTCTATTTCTCCGATATGGGGGTACGCAACGCTATACTCAGTTTCCGCCAACAGGAAGAAAACCACATCATGGAAAACGTGATTTACAATGAATTAAGAATACGTGGATTTAATGTTGACGTCGGTCTTGTGGAGCAACGGACAATAGACAATAACGGAAAGGCAATAAGAAAACAATACGAAGTGGACTTCGTTGCGAATCAAGGAAGCCTGAGATATTATATACAATCGGCTTTTGTAATGCCCACAGACGCTAAAGAGCGACAAGAATCGGCATCACTACACAACATAGACGACTCTTTCAAGAAAATTATAATCGTGAAAGACAACATCAAGCCTAAACGCAACGAGCTGGGAATAGTGACCATCGGGCTATTCGATTTTTTACTAAATCAAGATAGTCTCAACTGGTAATAAATACGGCCGCCATTTTACAAAAGTGACATAAATGTCAAAAATGTAAAGTGGCGGG
>URER01000037.1 GCA_900547005.1 uncultured Prevotella sp. | reverse complement strand
CCTCTATCGCATTGCTAAACTTTACGCCTACCCACACTAAATAACTACTGAGCCGAAGAATCCTCTCTTATCCGTATCTACCTTGACGAATTGGTTAAGGCTGAATACAAGGAGAATCCCGATATTTAGTCTAAGGATCTATGTGATACATCACCATCCGTGACTTCCCGCTTTGCGACAAAGGTGTGGACCTGACTGTCAGAAGGCGCAGATAGTATGACAAAGAGAGGACACGGAGGGAAAGGGACTATCATACTTATATTAAAGGGTATGGCCGCTGATGCCGTGACAGAAGCCCTTATGCGCATTGATGCGAATAAGAGGCTTATGGTTAAGGGAATAATCATGGATATGTCTAATTCCATGCGCCTTATCGCCAAACGCTGTTTACCCAATGCCGTTTCATATACAGAAAACAATATGCTTAAGTCCCCTATGTTTCGGGTGAGCATATCATATTGCTTTATATGTTATTTTGTGACTAACTATTATTTTTCATGAGTATAGACATAAAAAAAGGAGTACCGCTGTACTCCAACCTTTGTTAACCTTAAATCTAATACTATGAAAAACACGATGCAAAGATAAAGGTATTTAGTTAATATTCAAAGCATTGTGGCATAAAAATACGCTAATAGATATCTTTCTTGATGTAAATCAATCTATTAGCGTACTTTATGTGTTTTTATACTATTATTTATGACTGATATGCTTCATTATTTGCGATAGTTTTCCAAGCCCTTGTTGAGGAACTCAAGATAGCCGGGGATATCTTCTTTATAGACGAATGAGCCAGATAGAGGCTTACCTTCATTGTCAAGAGTTACATAGAAAGGTTGTGCTAAGTATCCGAATTTTGTTTCTTCGAGATAGCTCCATTTGTCTCCGACTGTTCGAAGAATACGTTTACTGCCATCAGCTCTTTTCACCTCCATTGGTTGTTTGAGTGGAGTCTTGTCATCAACATATAGAGATATGAGTACATAATCTTTAGTTAACTTCTCTGCAACTTGTGGGTCTGTCCATACTGCAGCTTCCATTTTGCGGCAATTCACGCATCCGAAGCCTGTAAAATCAATAAGTACAGGTTTTCCTTGTTTTGCTGCTTCCTTCATGCCTTCTTCGTATGAAGTGAAGGCCGGATGTATTTCTCCCGCTTTATTCAGATTGAAATCTTGAGTATTTATTGGTGGTGCAAATGCTGATATAGCCTTGCAAGGCGCACCCCATAATCCAGGAATCATATAGACAGAAAAAGCAAGTGATATGAGACCGAGCATAATACAAGGTACCGGCATAGGTTTGCGGTCTTCTCCATCACTTTGGAAACGCATTAGACCGATGAGATAGAGGCCAAGTGCAGTAAAGACAACGATCCAAATAGAAAGGAATACCTCACGATCCATTAAATGCCATCCGTATGCGAGGTCGGCAACAGAGAAAAATTTGCAAGCAAATGCTAATTCTATAAATCCAAGTGAGATTTTTATTATATTCATCCAAGAACCTGACTTGGGTGCTTGCTTGAGCCAAGAAGGGAATAATGCAAATAAAGTAAATGGCAATGCTAATGCTATTGCAAAACCAAGCATTCCGATTGCTGGAGCTGCAAGGTCGCCGGATGTTGCAAAGTCAACGAGCAAGAAACCTATGATAGGACCTGTGCATGAGAATGACACAAGCGATAACGTGAATGCCATGAGGAAAATTGATAGCAGTCCACTTGTATTAGACGCCTTGTTGTCAACCTTGTTTGCCCATGATGACGGTAGAGCCAGCTCAAACCAGCCAAAGAAAGACAATGCGAACACTATAAGAAGCAAACAGAAGAATATGTTGAAATAGGCATTCGTAGCCAATGCGTTTAGAGCGTTGCTATCTGAGAAGCCCGTAATCAGAAGCCCTAAAGATAGATATATCACGATGATAGAGATACCGTATGTGATGGCATCACGCAGTCCCTTTGACTTGTCTTTAGTACGTTTTAGGAAGAAACTGACGGTCATAGGTATGATAGGCCATACGCAAGGTGTGAACAAAGCTAACAAACCACCAAGAAGGCCCATTATAAATATGTACCAAAGAGAATTGTTCGTAGACGTTTTATCCAATTCTCCCAACTCTTTTATCACTGGTTGCCATAAGTCGCTCGCTGCGTTTATTATGGTTGTATCGGCATATACAGAGTCTGTATTTTCTGTTTTTATAGAGTCTTTGCCTGCTATCGGGGCGCTTTCTTCTTCTTCTTCTGTTGCCGCTTCTTCCTCAGCTTTTTCCGTTCCTTCCACGCCTCTGCCTGTATAGCTGAACTCCCCTTGCGATGGAGGCATACACATCTCATCGTTGCAAATGCCATACTCCAAATATCCCTTTATAGAATATGTCTTTCCTGTGATTTTGTATCTTTGAATAAATTTTACGCTGTTTTCAAAGTAGCGCAATTTCATGCCAAACATATTATCATATATGTTAATCTCATGGCCTTGTGCTTTAAGACTGCCAATAGCCTTTGCACCTTCTGCTTTCTCCGTATGCAGTGTGGCTGATATCGGACCTGTGGTAAGTCCTGTTGAATAAACGTGCCATCCTTCATCAATCTTTCCAGAGAAAACTACGTCTATTTCTGTTGGTGATACCTGTTTTTGCTGTACGCTAAAATGCGCAGGATTTCCTTGTGCCAATGCAAGAGCATTATAACATAATAATATTGTGAGGAGGATAAATGTTTTTGTAAGTTTCATCTTTATTGTTTTTAAATTTTCTTATTAGTCATTATATCAAGTACGAAACGGTCAGTTTCGTTCATTCCTAAACTTCCAATAGCAGTTAGGTTGCGTATGCTTTGGTCTACGTCATCGTCGATAATTCCCTCTACTGATGTTACATGACGGTGCTGCATGGCGAGCATAGCGCTCATGATAGCCGTACTTACTCCTGTAGCGAGCTTCAATGCGCAGCTTGGTTTTGCTCCGTCGCATATCATTCCTGTTAGATTTGCTATCATGTTTTTCACAGAATAACTTATCTGTTCGTATGTTCCGCCCATAAGATATGTAATTCCGCATGAACTGCCCGTAGAAGCAACGACACATCCGCATAGCGCCGATAGCGGACCAAGATTCTGCTTTATATATATAGCGGTGAGATTACTTAAAATAAGTGCTCGTATCAACTCTTCATCTGTGTTGTGATTTTCCTCTGCAAACACAGCTACGGGCATCGTTGTGCATATTCCTTGATTTCCGCTGCCGCTATTGCTCATTACCGGAATCATGGCACCTGCCATACGCGCGTCGCAGGCACAACTTGTGCGAGACAAAATTTCGGAGAATATAGAATTACCCATTATGCCCTTGCCGAGAGGGGAACACATTGTCTTGCCCAACTGATGACCGTAATTCTCATGCAATCCGTTGTCGGCAGCAGCTTCGTTAAGCCGTTTCGCTTCAAGTATAAAATCAATGTCTTCAATGTCTGCCGTAGTGGCGAACTCATAGACCTTATGAAGTGTTAGCGAAACTTCGTCTTCATTTTCCGTTTCCTTATCGTGCGATTTATTGTTTAAGAGAATCTTATCGTCTTTGCGCAATAAAACGAAATTGGTATGGGCACCCTTTATTATTGCTTCAGCCTCATGCCCGTCTGCATGGCATATCACATTTATATACAACTTATCCGGGTCATCTTCTTCCAGTTTAATATCTATTCTGTTTTCAGCGATATATAGTTTGCCTTTCTCTACCGCCTTCTTGTCGCAGTCTATCAGAACTTCAAGTTCTTCATCTGGCCGCCCTATGAGGGCCCCGAGTGCGATAGCTATGGGCAGTCCAATCATTCCTGTTCCTGGAATACCTACTCCCATGGCATTCTTTAAAATGTTGGCACTGAGTTTTACTTCTATTTTCTCTGGCAGAGCTCCAAGAATCTGGCGTGCTTTTGCCACACATAGTGCAACAGCCATAGGTTCTGTGCAGCCTATTGCCGGAACAACTTGCTGTTTTATGAGCTTTATAATCTCTTCGTATTCGATTTTAGAAAGCATAATTAATGTATGTAATAAGTTTTATATTAGAGGCTAATATGATATTAAACGCAAAATTACTAAATAAAATTACAACACACAACTTTTAGTGTTAAAAAATTGGCCAATCAGAAAACTTTGCATATCTTTGCAATTGTAATAATACAATACTGTAGAAAGGGATACTGAATTCCGGCATTATGATGTTGGAATTCATTTCTTTTTTGCATATTAAGAAAAACGATAATAATTTTTAAACTGAATAATTATGGCTTATATGTCACAAGAGGGCTACGACAATCTCGTGGCTGAATTAAAACGTCTAGAATCTGTAGAGCGTCCTAAGGCATCAGCAGCTATTGCCGAAGCACGTGATAAAGGTGATTTGAGTGAAAACTCAGAGTATGATGCAGCTAAAGAAGCGCAAGCTCATTTGGAGGATAAAATAAATAAAATCAAGCTCACAATCGCAGAGGCAAAGATTGTGGATATGTCTCGTCTGAGTACGGATGCGGTGCAGATCATGTCAAAAGTAGAAATGACTAATATGGTTACAAACGCTAAGATGAACTATACAATAGTCAGTGAGAGCGAGGCTAATCTGCGCGAAGGCAAGATTTCAATAAAGACTCCTATCGCACAGGGATTGCTGAACAAGAAAGTAGGCGACATTGTGGAAATCAAAATACCGCGTGGAACCATCAAGCTGCGTATAGATAATATATCGATTTAATATTGTTTATTGTAATCTTAAACTTAAAAACAAACGGAAATGGATATCTTTAGTAAGATAGCAGCCGGTGAGATACCAAGTTACAAGTGTGCCGAGAATGAGAATTTCTATGCTTTTCTCGATATAAATCCTGTGGCAAAAGGTCATACATTAGTTATCCCGCGTCGCGAAGTTGACTATATTTTCGATATGGAAGACGATGAACTTGCAGCATTCCAACTCTTTGCAAAGAAAGTTGCATTGGCAATAAAGCGTGTTTTCTCATGTAAGAAAGTGGCCCAGATTGTCTTAGGGCTTGAAGTTCCCCATGCTCATATCCATCTTATACCGATGAATAGCGAGGCTGATGTGGATTTCCGTAAACCAAAATTAGAATTGTCAGAAGAGGAGTTTAAGTCTATCTCCTCTAAGATATATGAGGAATTTAAGGCTGTGAAGTAACAAGTTTTATAGAAGACTGGTGTTATAACTTATTATGTAAGATTGCCCCCGAAAAGCTATATGGAAGTTTTTCGGGGGCAATCTTTATTATGGTGTTTATAGAAACATCGTTGCTTTTTATACCTTAATATATATAATATTTATACCTTATATATATTATACGAACTCATCTCCGTATTTTATATGTACCTCGTTCACGTATTTCCTAATTAACGCTGACGAGTCTTCCTTCTTGCATATTAGCAGAACATTCCCTTTTTCAGCCACGATATATCCGTCCAAACCGTTTACAATGGCGAGATGGTCTTTCGGAATCTTTATCACATTGTTAGAACTCTCGTCCATTATGACGTTAGAGTCAATTATTACATTGTCGCCTTCTGTCTTGCTCATCGCTTCATATATTGAGTGCCATGTGCCTAAGTCGGCCCAACCGAAGTCGCAGTTCATGACATATACCGGCGAGGCGTTCTCTAACAGGCTGCGGTCGATGGACAAGTTGGGGTATCTTGGGAAGTTTTCCTCGATATATCTGTCTTCCTCTTCTACCGTCATATCCTTGTCTGCGATATTCCTTATGACGCTTGGAAGCAGCTTTTCAAGGTTTGTTATGAGATTTCGGATATTAGACAGTGATATACCCGTGTTCCAATAAAACTCCTTACTCTCCATGAATATTCTCGCAAAGTCGCGTTCAGGCTTTTCCGTGAATGACCGGATATTATACAAATCCTTCACATCCGTTTCATCACCTATCTGTATATATCCATATCCTGGTTCCGGTCGGGTAGGGTGGACACCCATAATAATGAACGCGTCATTATTCTCTACGAACCTAAAGCCCTCCAATACATTGTTTTTAAAAGCCTCTTCGTTAAATACAGCTTGATCTGATGGACATATAATAATGTTCGCATCTTTGCATTTTTTCGAGATTTTATAGCATGCCCAAGCCACGCTTGGCGCAGTATTCCTGTATATTGGCTCTGCAAAAATTTGGTTTTCCTGCAAATCGGGTAGTTGTTCCTTTACCAGATGCTTATAATTTTTGTTAGTGCATATATATATATTCTCCGGTGGTACAATCTTTGAGAAGCGGTCGAAAGTCTGTTGTAACTGTGTACGTCCTATACCGAAAAAATCAATAAATTGTTTCGGATAGCTCTCACGGCTATATGGCCAAAGTCTTCTTCCTTTTCCTCCAGCAAGAATGATGCAATAGTTATTGTTATTTATCATATTGTATAGATTTAAAATTGTGTTATAATTGAGATTCTTATTTTTTACGAAGTTAGTTATTTCTTATGATATTCCCAAAGATTTTAGAAATTTTTTAACAGCTTTCACGCCTTTAATCATTCTTGTCGATTTTGTTATTGCAGAGTTGTACTAATAAATATTCGTATTATTATTTCTGCTGATAGAATCGAATATTATAGATATTAGCTTCGCATAGCGTCGGTTCCGCTCAAGTATATATCAGTTAACATGCTGAATTTATAAAACTTTTAGCGGCCAGCAATAAAAGTTTATGAAGTTTTTTAGTCTAAAACTTTGTCGTTTCAATTTTTAATTGTACCTTTGCACCGTCTTAAAAAGACAAGCCCAGATGGCGGAATCGGTAGACGCGCTGGTCTCAAACACCAGTGGAGCAATCCATCCCGGTTCGATCCCGGGTCTGGGTACTGAATCGGGAAGTAGAGAAATCTGCTTCCCGATTTTCTTTTTATCCCTCCTTACTATTTATAATGCTCTGTAGAAATCTATTGATTTGTTGATAATAGGTAAGTATATAGTTTTGGCTCTTTATAACTTAGTCGAAAGACAGTCGGATTTTATGAAGATTTTTGACAGTGGTTGGAGCGGTTTTTACTTCGATAATTCCCTTCGTTTTGTAAAGATTTTTGGTCAAAAATCGCACTGTTGAGAAGTTGACTCTTTTGAGTGAACGATTGTTAAATATAGGTCCCGTTACTCATTTTCACTGTTTTTTTTGCCTCAAAACTCCAAACTCCAAACTCAAAATTCTTAATTCAAAATTCCAACGGAGCCTCCGTTAGAAAAAATCAGAGTCGTTTTTTATCAAAAAAAGACGTTCTCGAAAATGCCGAAAAATGGTAAATTGGGGCAATTTAACGTTTATTAGCTTTCAAAAGTGGCACTTTTAGACTGCGTTTTAGGCTGTTTTGGAGTGCAACGGAGCCTTCGTTGAAGGCCAAAAGTGCCTCCGTTGGAGTCTAACGGAGCCTCCGTTACAATGCAACGAGGTCTATTTAGGTTTATAAAAAGGCTAATTTTGCCTCAAAACGAGATAAGCGTCTGATTATCAGGTTTTTAACTTAATGTGGCTTGGAAAGCCGTATTTCGCGATATTTTCAAGCAAAGAAAAACTTGTTTGCAAATTCTCGATTCTGAGAGTGATAATTGTAAAGATTTTTGACACTAAAGTTGGCGGTAGAGTTGATGAGTAAAGTTCTGTCAATACTTTATGATGATATGCTCCCTATACCCCTCCTCTTTTATCTCTCCTCTTTCGGAAACGATGCAATAGAAAGTAATTTTTTCCGTTATATGATTATGAGAAAAAGAATTAATACATTATATACGGTTTTTCTGCTGTTTGTAGGCGTGGCTTTGTTTTGGTCATGCGATGATGATGACTCCTTTACAACATCGCCAAGTAATTTGCTCACATTTTCGAAGGACACGATAAGGCTTGATACGATATTCTCTACTGTGCCTACAGCTACAAAGACCTTTTGGGTCTATAACAACTCCGGCGATGGCATACGCTGTACTACCGTGCGTTTGGAGAAGGGCAATCAGACGGGATTCCGTGTGAATGTAGACGGAGAATACCTCGGTCAGACATCCGGCTATCAGGTGCATGACGTGGAGATAAGAAACAAAGATTCCATACGGGTGTTTGTAGAACTGACTTCGGTAAAGACTCTCCGCGACGAGCCGACACTTGTTGAGGACGACTTGATATTCACGTTAGAGAGTGGGGTAGAGCAGAAAGTGAATCTCAATGCCTACTCTTGGGACGTTGATATATATAATAATGTGGTGGTGAGTCGCGATTCCACTATTGCAAGTACCAAGCCGATACTGATTCGAGGCGGACTCAAGGTGGAGGAGAATGCCACTCTGACAATCGCGGCGGGCACGACATTATATTTCGCAAATAACGCAGGCGTGGACGTATATGGCCGATTGATAACAGCCGGAACGCCGGAGGCGAATGTTGTTTTGCGTGGAGACCGTATCGACAGGATGTTCGATTATCTTCCATACGATAGGGTGCCGGGGCAGTGGCAGGGTATTCATTTCTATGAAAAGTCATACGACAACGAACTGAACTATACGGATATTCATAGCACATATAATGGCGTAGTGTGCGATTCGGCAGACGTAGAAAAACTAAAACTAAAGCTCTATAACTCTCAGATACACAACTGTCAAGGCTATGGGCTGATGGCGACAAACTGTAAGATCGATCTGTATAATTCACAGATAACTAATACTCTCAATGATTGCGCGGCTTTCTTTGGCGGAGATGTGATTTTGCGCCACTGCACCGTGGCTCAGTTCTATCCGTTTGACGCAAACCGCGGGGCTGCTTTGCGCTTCACAAACCAGTACGATGGCAAGATTTATCCGTTGTTGCACTTCGATGTTTATAATTCTATCGTTACCGGATATGCCGATGATGTGATATTCGGAGGCTTCAGCGATGAGGCCGTAGCTGAGTATAGCTTCCATAATTGCCTGTTGCGCACGCCGGAAGATGAGACGATGGCAGAGCATTTAACCGATGTTATATATGAGGATGTCGAAGATACGATTACTGACGGAGAGAAGAATTTCCGCATGATTGATACCGATGACCTAAAATATGATTTCCGTCTCGTTAAGAAGTCGAAGGCGGTAGATGCCGGAGCAGTCCTTGACGATGGATATAGCGTTTATGACCGTTTGGGGATACGCCGTGATGATAAGCCCGATATCGGAGCATACGAGTATGAAGCTACCGAGGAGGATTCTGAGGAGAAAGAATAGAAACATATTAATACATCAATAAATCTAATATGCTATGAAGACGATAGATATAAATATAAAGATTCGATTCTGCCGTTTTGAAGAGTTGGCAGAAGAGGACAGGCCGTTGGTAGAAATGGCTGTTGAGGCCACGAACAACGCATACGCTAAGTACAGTAACTTCAGAGTAGGGGCTGCTGTGCGCCTTGAAAACGGGCTATTGATGAAAGGTGCTAATCAGGAAAATGCGGCCTTCCCCGTTACATTATGCGCCGAGCGTACAGCCATCTTTGCCGCGCAAGCTAATTATCCGGAGCAGCCGATAACGGCAATAGCCATAGCTGCGAAGAATGAAAACGGTTTGTTGAGTGAGCCGATAACGCCCTGCGGCTCTTGCAGACAGGTGATGCTCGAAATAGAAGACAGATATAAACGACCGTTGCGCATATTGCTTTACGGACAGAACGGAGTTTATATTGTAGATACTGTGAAAGATTTGATGCCCTTGAGCTTTGTAGACGCAAGTATGAAAGGAAAATAGTGAATCAATCTTCGCTCCTCAATTTTCCTTCCTCCAAGAGCTTCTTCTCGCATCCGGCCACCATATTGTCTATTTGTTTCAGCCGGGCTTGCAAGTCGGGAGTGTTGCGGAATTTTCTGTAATACAGTCCGGCCGATAGGAAATAGTCGTGTGCGTTTGCCCAGTTCTCAAGGAAAAGATAGCAGAATCCGAGCCTGTAAAAAGCATCCCCTTTCTCGTTGTCGTAGCATACGGTAACGACACGCTCGTACATAGGGATGGCGCGTTCATATTGCTCAAGATAAAAATGGCTCTCGGCATCGGCATAATAATATACGTTCCGTTCGTGTGGAGCAAGGGCTTCGAGCTGTGGAATAGTCTCGTCAAGGTATTCCACAGCCTTTTTATAATCCCATTCATGGTAATAGCAAACGCCGATATATGCACGGAAACGTGCGTTCAGTTTGTAATTCTTGTCCAACTTCTGGAACAGCAGCAGCGCCTCATGATACTTCCCGGACGAGAAATATTCGAGTGCCATACCGAGTTTTTCGGTATCTTCGTGTCTCTTCTGAGCAGGTAAGCATAACGAGAAGCCGACAATGGCAATCAATAGAACTATAAACCGTCTGCTCATTTCGTATAGAAATCTATTAGGTCAGTCAACGCTTTGCGGCATATCGGGCAGAACTCAGGATTTTCGTTGGTGCGCATTCGGCAGTCTGGGTAGCCGCGATACACTCCGTTAAGGCTATATCCGGCTCCTTCATAAACGCCCACCTTGCTTTTGCCCGGCACAATCGGTGTCGGAATCTTTGTGCCATTAGGTATCATGTCGGCCCATTTTTCCGAGAAAGATGTCAGTGTCGTGAGGTTTTTCTCCCACGGTTCTACGTCATGCGGATACATTGGTATCTGCTCGTTCTCGTATGCGTATTCATCGCCGAGGCCTGCGAAAGAATGTCCGAACTCATGCACGACGACCGGTTTGAAACTCCTGTGGTGGGTCATTGACAGGTTATAAGAGTTTAGAATGCCGCCACCGCCATATTTCTCGGTGTTCACCAGCACTATGATGTGCTCGTATGGAATACCCGCAAGCAAGTCGTGCATATCTTTGAGATGCAGTGTCGTGAGATAGCGGTCGGAGTAGAATGTGTCGAAATGTGAATGTAAAGCCGTGTTTTTCCATATACCTTTGGACGGTTCGGAAGTCCCGCTTTCCTCCGATTCGGCTTTTACGGCAACGACATTGAAGCGGTTTTTCATCGACTTGAAAGGCTCATGGGCGAATAGCGCTTCATAGGCAATCTTCGCATCGTCGAGGAATATCTGCATCTCGTCGGCCTTGTAGCCTTCGGCCAAATAGGCAATGTGTATGCAGCGTGAAGTGTCGGCAGCCTGTTGCAGCGTTACGAATGGCGTTACATTATTCTCGCCGATGTGTCTGATAAGGATATCGGTAGGCATAACGGTATGTGTGAAAGTCGCCATAATCTCACGGCGGTTGTTCCGAAGGTCTATCGTTACGTCTACGGTGTCTTTCGGGAACGGTACGAGAAAGACGTTTTCGAACGAACGGCTCGTGGTTTTAGCCTCGTCGTATGACAGCCATTCCTGAAACAATGTTGAGAAAGAGTTGCGGTATATCACCTTGTTTGTCTTGTGGCTTCGCACGGTTATCTGTCCGTTTCCTTCAACGGGAAGCTCGGCAAGACGTTGTTTCTTGCCATACCAGTGTGGAGAAACATTCATTTTGTCAAGTGCGATGAACTGCTTGTCGGCGTTGCCGGAAAAAATATAATCTATTCTTAAGGTTTTGTCGATGAAATAATCGTTAAAGTCTTGAGCCTCAACACATAGGCTAAACATCAGTAATATCGCTAAAAGCATATTGATTTTTCTCATATTTTTGAACAGTTTAGTGTTTCACATTATTTTATATATGTTCTCAGAGCGTTGTCAACAACTCGTAAAGGGCTTTTATGTAGGGACGTTCCCAATCGGAGGGGCGTAACAGCAGGTCGCCAAAAGCAAGTATATCGATGTCGATGTTGACAATGTTTGTGCTGTGTCCGTTGTCTCCCAAGTTGCGTTCCACTTCCTTAAATTGCCTGTTAAGGCTGTCTAAAGTCTCCTCGGTGGTAGCTTTCGCCATACAATTCAGAAAAGCATCCGACTCTATACCTATCGGCTCTGTATTCAAAGCATCTGTAAAAACGATACTCGGAAGTATTTTGCGCAACGCATTCATGGCCTTTTCCATATTCTCCTGAGGGTGCGTATTTGACCCGAGTGATATTATAACTTCGTTCTTTTTCATTGCAAACATAAGATAAAGTCTCGCCACGGAAATACTGTCATAAGGCAATCCTGATATGGCTTATATATTGCAAAAATACATAAAATAGGCCGAACGGAGAAATTTAGTACATGGAATTATCCTCGTAATCGAAAAAAATACATTATCTTTGTATTCAGTATTAAAACTAAAAACATTTATTATTATGGAAAATAATATGGCTCTTATTGCGCAATGTGAAGAAAAAGCCAAGCTGTGGCTGTCTCCTGCTTTCGACGAAGAGACAAGAAAACAGGTACAAGAAATGCTTGATAACGAAGACAAGACTGCTCTTGTCGATGCGTTCTATCAGAATCTGGAGTTTGGTACTGGTGGTCTGCGAGGCATTATGGGTGCGGGAACAAATCGCATGAACAAGTATATAGTAGGTATGGCAACACAGGGATTTGCCAACTATATACTGAAGGCGTTCCCGGGACAGGAAGGATTGAGCGTTGTTGTAGGCCACGACTGTCGTAACAACTCGCGCCTTTTCGCTGAGACTGTGGCTGCCATATTCTCAGCTAACGGCATCAAGGCATATCTCTTCGAGGGCCTTCGTCCAACACCAGAGATTTCTTTCGCTATCCGTCAGCTTGGTGCAAAGGCGGGCGTGAATGTAACAGCAAGCCATAATCCGCGCGAATACAACGGATATAAGGCTTATTGGGAAGATGGTGCACAGGTACTCGCTCCGCATGACAAGGGAATCATCGATGAGGTGAACAAGGTAACAATCGCTGATGTGAAGTTTGAAGCTGATTGGGATAAGATTGAGATTATCGGTGGCGAGATGGATTTCGATTATATGACAGCCGTTCATGAGGCTCTTATCGACCAGAATGTCATCAATCGTCAGAAAGATCTCAATATCGTTTACTCGGCAATGCACGGTACCGGCCGCGTCATCGTGCCACTGTGTCTTCGCTCATGGGGCTTTCAGAACATCCATGTTGTGCCTGAGCAGATGGTAGTAGATGGCAACTTCCCGACTGTCGTGTCGCCAAATCCTGAGAATGCTGAGGCTATGACGCTTGGCATGAAGCTCGGAACAAAGCTTAATGCAGACCTCGTTGTGGCTACTGACCCGGATGCTGACCGTCTCGCTATCGTATGCCGCGACAACAAGGGCGAGTGGGTTATCATCAATGGAAACCAGACAGCTATGATGTTCTCATATTATATCATCGAGAACAAGAAAAAACTCGGCAAGTTGAAACCATCAGACTTCCTCGTGAAGACTATCGTTACGACAGAAGTTATTGCGGAGATTGCAAAGAAAAACAATGTGGAACTGCGCGACTGCTACACCGGATTCAAGTGGATTGCACGCGAGATTGCTATCTCAGAGGGCAAGCAGAAGTATATCGGCGGTGGCGAGGAGAGCTTCGGATTCCTGCCATACGATAAGGTTCGTGATAAGGATGCTCCTGCTTCTATCTGTCTTATCTGTGAGATTGCTGCATGGGCTAAAGATCAAGGCAAGACTCTCTATGACTTGTTGATGGATATCTATATCGAGTATGGCTTCTCTAAGGAAACTACCGTAAATGTCGTTAAGCCAGGTAAGAGTGGCGCTGACGAGATTAAGGCAATGATGGAGAACTTCCGCAAGAATCCGCCTACAGAGCTTGGAGGCAGCAAGATTACAGTATGGAAGGACTATCAGTCGCTTGAGCAGACAAATGCTGACGGCAACGTAACCAAACTTGATATGCCTGCAACAAGCAATGTACTTCAGTGGTTCTGCGAGGATGGTACTAAGGTGAGTGTTCGTCCGTCGGGAACAGAGCCTAAGATTAAGTTCTATATTGAGGTGAAAGACTCAACGATGAAGTGTGCCGGATGCTATGAGCGTTGCGAAAAGGCAAGCGTTGATAAGGTTGAGGCTATTAAGAAGAGCTTGAATCTATAATAATATATTAGAGAATATAAACTAAAAAATGCGCTATAGCAACAACTATAGCGCATTTTTAGTTTGTTAAGTCAGTACCTCAACGCTGTTAAGTCAGTACCTCAACGTTGTTAGGTCAGTACCTCAATGTTGTTAAGTCAGTACCTTATTAGAATTCAAATAAGACTTTACCATTAATTTGTCGTCCTGTGAGATAGTTCGGCACGGCATATTGATGATTCGTAACATCTGTAATCCAATAGTAACTATTTACGTTGTCAATGCCAAACAGGTTGAGGCAGTCTACTCCTAACCATATATTCTTGAATATACTTTTCTTTGTTCTCTCGTTATTGTCGAGCAAACGATAGCTCATACCTATGTCAACACGCTTGTAAGCGGGGGCTCTGAAGTCGTTGCTTTCCAATTCTTTGTGTGGCGCGGAGAATGGCAGACCGTCTGCGAAGGCCAGTTTCATCGACATCTTCCACTTCGTTGTGCCTGGGAAATAGTCGGTGAAGAACATATTTATCGCATATTTCTGGTCTGTTGGCAATGGGATACTCTTGCCGTTCAGTTTCATTCCCGTATCCATAAGGCTTAATGTAACCCATGAATCGCTTCCGGGAACAAACTCTCCGAATAGGTTCAGGTCGATACCCATAGTGTGTCCGGAGCACCGGTTCTCACCATAGTACACTACTTGCACATTGTTGATGGAGTAGGGAACAAGGTTCGACATTGCCTTATAATATGCTTCGGCTGTGAATTTGAACGGTCTGTTCATGACATTAAACCGGTAATCCATCGAACCGATGAAGTGTATAGACCTCTGACTCTTTATTTTCGAGTTCAAAGTAGCTTGTGTTATGCCATTAACGGTTGATGTGTCGCGCAATTCTTTGTAGAAAGGGGCCTGATAATAAAGTCCGGTAGCGGCTCGGAAAGTGATGTTTCTATTCCATGAAGGAACTATGCTCAATGAAACGCGGGGCGATACAATGCTCTCGCCATTGAAGTTCCATCTTGAGAAACGCACACCGTAATTCAGCGTATAAAGCGTAGGAATACTGTCGTTGCCTGATTTGAAATGCCAGGTATCTTGCAGATAAGCCTCAAAGCGGTTGGCGTTTAGCTTATTCTTTGCGCGAAGCGAATAGATTAGGTGGAGGTCTTCACCGTTGTGTGGAATGCTATAACCTGCCGAATCGCGGTATTCGTATTCCTTAGAGTTCTCCTCAATCTTCTCTATCTTATATGTCAGTCCTCCTTCAATGTTGTGTTTGCGTGTTCTATGCTTCATCATGAGCTTCACGCTTGCCACGTTTGCCTTCAAGTAGTCTCTCGAATGTTGCATATATGTGCCCACTCCGAGGTTTTCGCTTGTCTCGGTCTGCGTGAGCCAATATTGTCCTTGTATGTCATATTTCTCTTGCTCTTTGGTCGAAAAAGCTGATGCAAGGAGCGAAATACTCGTTTTATTGTTTTTCAGATAGCGTGTTATGCCGAGTGAACCGAAGAATGTGCGGAACAAATCCTTCTCTTGACCGTCGAAATAAACGCGGAAAGACTTGACATTCTCCATTGTTCCGAAATTTGTCTCGCGGTCTTCCGGCTCGAAGTTATAGTGGTTTTCCGATATGTTGCCTATGAAATCGACCTGCCATTTATTGTTCGGTTTCCAACTGAGATATGTCTGATAGTCGAGATAGTTAGGATTGTATTCGCCTTTCGTTTCGAGCGAACCTAACAGATAACGGTTGGTTTTATATCTGAGTCCGTTAGTCCAAGTCAGTTTTTTCGTAGCTAATCCGAAATATCCGCTTGCTCCGAGCATACTCGCCGATATAGAACCCTCAGTTTGTTTCGGGCGCTTATACTTTATATCGAGTGCCGAAGACATCTTATCTCCATACTTGGCTTCAAATCCTCCGGTAGAGAATCCAACACTTTCCACCATGTCCGGATTGATGATAGACAGTCCTTCTTGCTGTCCGCTACGCACAAGGAACGGGCGGTAGACTTCAACATTATTTATATATACGAAGTTTTCGTCGAAAGAACCACCGCGCACATTGTATTGAGACGATAGTTCGCTGTGGGTAGAAACACCAGCCTGACTCTGTATCATCTCTTCCACGGCATTGCCTGTCGCAGACGGACCGTTCTTCACGTTCTTTATATCAAGTTCCTTTGTCGTACCGTGTTGTGGCGTACTGCCTTCTACAACCACTTCGCCTAATTGATTGTCATCGAACAACTGAACCAATAATGTCTGCTTACCCTTAGGGCGGCGCAACACTCTGGTCTTTGCTTTATAGCCCAGCATCGAGTATTTCACTACTATGGAATCCGCACTTTGAAGTTGAAGTGAATACTCGCCTTTAAGATTGGTCATTGTGAATTTGCCCTGTGACAAAACTGATACAGATGCAAGTTCTATCGGGTTATTGTCTTTATCAGCCACTTTTCCTTGCAACGTGAATGTTTGAGCCAAAGCAGCGGTGCCGCAAATAAAGATAAATGCGAGCGTTATAATTATATGTCTTATGTCTTGTTTCATATAAAACTATAACGTTCGCATCTGTTAATTATTGCATTTTTGCAGTTATATCATTTCTTTTCATCCAGCCAACTGTCTATTAGTTTGCGTGCGATAGATAGTTTTTCGGGTATTTGTGGCAGATTATCGCGGTGGAACCAAGCCCCTTCAGATAGCTCAGACCGTTGCAGATGGATGTCGCCGGATACATAATCGGCGCGGAAACCTACCATGAGGCCGCACGGATAGGGCCACGGCTGCGAACCGAAGTATTGCAGATTGTCTATTGTGATGCCTGTTTCTTCAAGAACTTCGCGGTGTACAGCCTCTTCGAGTGTCTCTCCCGTCTCTACAAATCCGGCAACAAGACCGAAGAAATCGCCCCGGAAGTTGCGTGCGTGTACGAGAAGCACCTCGTCGCCACGCCTTACAAGGACTATAACGGCTGTTGCAAGTTGAGGCCAAACCTCTTTTCCGCAGTTCGTGCACCGCTTGGATATGTCAGTATGCATCTTCATTGGTGCTCCGCAGACGCCACAAAATTTAGTGTTGGCATCCCAATAAAGAATCTCCTGGCATTTGCCGGCTTTCTGATACAGTTCTTTTGGCAATTTATAATATGAAGCACGAAGTCCGCACATCTCGTAGTTGGCGTTGTCTGTTACGGGACTGTCAATCATTACGGATTTTGTTTCGTAGTCGTCATCCGGTGCTGTGAGGTTGTGAATGTTATGCCATTCATTCAACTTTATCGGCGGTTCTTCTCCCGATGGTATTGTGTAAGTGCCGTCGGGATGCTTTTCTAAGAGTAATTCTGTTTTGCAGAATATAAACCAATATCTGTTCATAGCAGTATTATGTCATGATGGTTTTATTTCTATTTGTTTTATTTCATTAGTCAAACAGCAACTTTCTATCTCTTTCCGCTGCTGGAATTGTCCATTTTTCAGGTACAAATCGCCAGTTGTTGTTGGCTTTTGGCGCGATTGTCCCCAACCTTTCTATTTCCTTCATCAGATAGTAACGTTGGTCGCGCTCGCTTTCCCATATTATTCTCTTAGCAAGAGAGTCGCGTGGAATGCCGGCCCCTTTGGTCAGAAGTTCGCCGCCGCCGTTTCCACGGTAGCTGTTCACGGCAACCTTATATTGCTTGTTTTCGTCGAAAGGTGTTCCATCCGACATTCTCAATATTCGCACTTTTTTGCCGAAAGGTTGTGTTACGTCAACTTCATAGTCTATTCCTGTCGCGGAATCAAAATTGAATAGGAAGTTTTTGAATCGCGTTCTTTCGTGTTTGTCCTGTGTCTCCTCGTTCAGAAGTAGCAGATGGTCATCAGCCGAAGTCATTCTGTTTGTCCATAAGCCATAGCTCATTTCCAAATGATTGCGTATCTCTTTGCCCGTAAGCAACATCACGTAGAGCTGGTTTTCGTATTTATAGAGGTTGAACATATCGCCGACAGTAACATCACCGGCTGCGATGCTGTCATCTAAAGCCAAAGGCGCATTTAGCGAGATATCCGCTTCCGTGATATTTAGTTGCATATTTTGAATGAAATCGCAGAATGCGCTACTGCCGAAAAAGCCATCCCGTGTGCGTATAGTGTTGCTCAATGAGCCTATTTTTTTGCTCGTAAAAGCCTTTACCGCATCAGTTTGAGGCTTGAAAAACGTTGTCATTATGCTGTCTACAGCCATTTTGCTAACGTCTGTAATTGAACTCTTGATGGTCTTGCTGCTGATATGATTCTTGTTCTTCGTTATAGTCATAGTGGCCTCTGCAACATTTATTGCGTTGTTCGACGGATTCAAGCATACCACCCGGCCACCTTTGGCATTTGTTTCTATCGAGTTGTGTTCCTTGTGGTCATGTCCGAAGAAGATAATATCGAAGTCTGAGAGTTCTGTTGCCACTTGTTTGGTCGCGTCTTCGGTGTATTCTTCGGTTTTAATGCCACCGTCCCATCCGCTATGAAACAGTCCTATAATGATATCCGCTTTCTCTTTGTCCTTCAGATAGTTGGCTGTTTGTTTCGCACTCTTTGCTATATCCTCAAAGCGTAGCCCTTGCCAGAGTTCTTCTTTGAGCCAACTTGGGATTGCCGGAGTCAGCATTCCGACAATTGCAATCCTTATTCCTTCACGTTCAAGGATGGTATATGGCTGCGTGTAATATTTTCGTTTATCGTTGTTTTCAGAGTCGGCATAGGGGCTCGCCTGTTGTTTCTGCGTATCGAAGCATACAATATTTGCGGCTACGACTGGGCATTTCACCTCCTTTATCCATTTGTCATAGACGCTGTGTCCGGTTTCTATGTCATGATTTCCTATCGTTACGGCGTCATATTCCATATAGTTTATTACACTTGCAGCGATGTTTTCCTCGTCCGTATTCACATAATTATAGAAGTAAGATATGGGTTGTCCTTGCAGAATATCGCCGTTATCGAGCAGTATGAGGTTGTCGCCGTATTTTTTTCTCTGTTCCTTTACGTATGTTGATACGCGCGCCAGCGAACCTCTTATCTCTTTACCGGTTGTAAAATCATAGGGAAAGAAACATCCGTGAACGTCGCTTGTTTCTATAAACTTCAGAGTAACTGTCTTTGGTTGTGCCATACTGGTTGTGCTAATTGTGAGCATTATCATTAATAATGCCGCTATGATTTTCTTCATAAGCAATGTATATTGTTATGCAATACATATATAACTAAAAAAAAGATGGTAATTACTTTTGATTAAGTAACAACCATCTTCATGTTTCGTAGTCGATAGGGGAATCGAACCCCTATGCCAAGATTGAGAATCTTGTATCCTAACCATTAGATGAATCGACCAAGATCTTTGCATTCTTGAACTCTGCCTTTCATTCAATCCCCTTGCGGAAGGAGGGGGATTCGAACCCCCGGTACGGTAACCCGTACGGCAGTTTAGCAAACTGCTGGTTTCAGCCACTCACCCATCCTTCCTTAGGTTCGTTTTTGAATTTGCCAAGCATTGTTCTTAAATGCGGTGCAAAGGTACGGGATTATTTTTATACTGCCAAATATTTAGATAAGAAATTTCAAAAAAAATGCAAATAGGGCTGCGATTGATATGATAACGAGGCATAATTGGGACTGAAATATGGCGTTTTGTCGATGATTAGTTGTAACTTTGCAGGCGATATGCAGAGATATTTCATATACCTAAAGTATGACGGAACCAACTATCACGGTTGGCAGGTGCAGCCAAATGGTAATTCCGTGCAGGCCGAACTGGAACGCGGACTGTCAATTTTGTTGTCGCATGAGATGCAGATAGTGGGTGCTGGTCGCACTGATACGGGAGTTCATGCGCGTATGATGGTTGCCCATTTCGACAGTGATTCAGATATTGATTGCCAACAGTTGGCGTATAAATTGAACCGTATTTTGCCACGGGATATTTCCATTGATAGAGTAGAACCTGTTGCATCCGATATGCACGCACGTTTCTCAGCTTTTGCGCGCACGTACCATTATTATATATATAAGAAGAAAAATCCGTTCTTGCGGCATTATGCTTATCAATTGCGGTATGATGTAGACGTTGAGGCTATGAATGATGCGGCGGCTGTTCTGCTCGAAGTGAAAGATTTCGGTGCGTTCTGCAAAGCCGGCTCTGATGTCAAGACCACGCTTTGTAATGTTACGGAGGCTTATTGGTCGGAATGTGAAGACGGCTCTTGGTGCTTCACGATTACGGCAAACCGCTTTTTGCGTAATATGGTGCGTGCCGTGGTTGGTACGTTGCTGGATGTTGGCAGGCATCGTATCACGTTAGATGAGTTTCGCAAGATAATAGAAAGTGGCAGCAGAACGGCGGCTGGAGAGTCTGTGCCCGGCAACGCATTGTTTCTTGACAGGATAGTTTATTAATACATTAATATATATAAGGGGGGGGCTGTGGCTTCCGCTTTTAAGGGGTTAGGGATAAATAAAAATGTGGTTAACATTAGCTTTTCTTTCTGCGGCACTGTTGGGTTTTTATGATTCGTTCAAGAAAAAAGCACTCCAAGGCAATGCCGTTATTCCGGTTTTATTTCTTAATACCGTGTTCTCTTCGGTAATTTTTCTGCCGTTTATCCTGCTGTCCTACAACACACGGATGCTCGACAACACAATTTTCTATGTCGCTTCCGGCGGCTGGGAAGTCCATAAATATATACTCTTAAAGAGTGTTATCGTGCTTTCTTCGTGGCTGTTCGGCTATTTTGGAATAAAGCATCTGCCGCTTACGATAGTCGGTCCGATAAACGCAACGCGTCCGGTGATGACCCTCGTTGGCGCACTGATAGTCTTTGGCGAGCGGCTCAATGTCTACCAATGGATAGGTGTGGCGCTCGCGATGCTGTCGTTTATGCTGTTGAGTCGGAGCAGTAAGAAAGAAGGTATCGACTTTAAGCATGATATTTGGATATATTTCATCGTGATAGCCGCGCTGCTTGGTGCGGTGAGCGGACTGTATGACAAATATCTTATGGCGAGTGTAGACGCTGGAGGAGTTGGGCTCGACCGTATGATGGTGCAGGGATGGTATAACATATACCAGTGCTTTTGGATGCTAATAATGCTTGTCATTATCTGGATGCCTGTGCGTCACCGCACAACTCCGTTCCATTGGGATTGGTCTATAATCTTTATCAGCATCTTTCTGTGTGCCGCCGATTTCGTCTATTTCTATGCTTTGAGCGTACCCGACGCTATGATTTCCATTGTTTCAATGGTGCGTCGTGGTAGCGTTATCGTGTCTTTCCTTTTCGGCGCATTGCTGTTCAGGGAGAAAAATATCAAGGCTAAGGCTCTCGATTTGGCATTGGTGATGCTTGGAATGTTGTTTTTATATTTCGGTTCGAAATAAAAACGCTGTATTTATTTTGATATTTGATACTATTATAGTAATTTTGCAACGTTTTTGATAACAATATTAATATGGCACAAAATATATTTCGTGGATTGGGGGTAGCATTAATCACGCCTTTTAATAGTGATGGTTCTGTTGATTACGACTCTTTAGAGAATTTGGTAAAATATCAGATAGAGAGTGGGGCAGACTTCTTTTGTATTCTCGCAACAACAGGCGAGACACCTTGCCTTACGTCGGACGAGAAGGTTAAGATAAAGAATCTTGTCGTTAAAATTGTTGACGGAAAACTCCCTATCCTCATGGGGTGTGGTGGCAATAACACTGCTGCTGTGGTAGAAGAGATAAGAAATACGGACTGGAGCGGTATTGATGGAATTCTCAGCGTATGTCCTTATTATAACAAACCGTCGCAGGAAGGGCTCTACCAGCATTTCAAAGCTATTGCCAACGCAAGTCCTCTGCCCGTGGTTCTCTATAATGTTCCTGGCAGAACGGGTATCAATATGAAGCCTCAGACAACTATCCGACTCGCACAAGACTGTCCTAACGTGGTGGCAATAAAGGAAGCCAGCGGTAGTTTGGAGCAGGTAGATGAAATCATAAAGGGCAAGCCGGCACACTTCGAGGTTATCAGCGGCGATGATGCTCTTACCTTCCCGATGATTGCCTGTGGTGCTGTGGGAGTGATTTCCGTTATCGGAAACGCCCTGCCGAAGGAGTTCTCGCGCATGATACGCTATGAGTTCCGCGGCGAATATGAACCGGCACGTAAGATTCATCATCGCTTCACAGAGCTTTACAGTCTCTTGTTTGTTGATGGAAACCCTGCCGGAGTGAAGGCTCTGCTGTCGGAAATGGGAATGATAAAGAATGAACTGCGTCTTCCGCTTGTACCAACACGTATTACTACAAAGCAGAAAATGGCAGAGATTTTGAAAGGTTTTAAGAGCTAAAATCCCTTTCTTTTAGAACTTATAACTTATTCTTTAGACTTTATAGCTTTATAAAATAGGCAGACAAATGAATACAATAAAAGCGGCAAGACTAACTGATCTTTGCCGCTTTTTATAATATAGCCTTGTGTATTTCTACACTTTGATTAATAGTTCTCAGCTCTTATCTCGAAGAAACTCTGTGCGTGCTTGCACACTTCGCAAATTTCAGGAGCATTCTTGCCGATTACTATGTGGCCACAGTTGCGGCACTGCCATACAGTATCGCCGTCGCGAGAGAAAACAATCTTGTCCTCTATGTTCTTCAACAGCTTCAGATAGCGCTCCTCGTGCAGCTTCTCGATAGCTGCAACGCCGCGGAACTGTGCTGCTATTTCTGTAAAACCTTCAGCTTCAGCTTCCTCGGCCATACGGGAATACATATCCGTCCATTCGTAATTCTCGCCTTCTGCGGCTGCTTTCAGATTCTCAGGAGTAGACTTGATAGAGCCGCCTTCGAGCAATTTGAACCACAGTTTTGCGTGTTCTTTCTCGTTGTTAGATGTCTCCTCAAACAGAGCTGCTATCTGCTGGTAGCCGTCTTTCTTTGCTTTTGAAGCCCAATATTTATACTTCGTGTGTGCTTGTGACTCACCTGCGAATGCCTCTTTCAGATTCTTCTCTGTTTTTGTACCTTTTAGTTCTTTCATAATACTTTTGTTTATAATGTTAATAATGTCATTTCTGATGTTATATTTCTGTTGTTTTTTATTATGACAAAGATATGAAATTATATTCAAGGGGCAATGTGTTGTCAATATTATTTTATCAATTTAACAAATGATAGAACTTCCAACTCTCCCGAGAGTTTTATAATTAAATCCTCGGATTGACATTACCTGAAAAGTGCAATAACTCATTTTATGTGTGCTATTATTCTGATATAATGAAAAAAGCAGTAACTTTGCACAAGAATATATGAATAAGAAATAATAATATAATCAGGCACAAGAGGCTTTCGTGTGCTGATGAAGTGTAAGAAAATATGGCAGATTTCACACAGAAAGACGAGTGGCGCAGAGACGAACTCGTGAGAACAATAGAACATTCGGTGCAGCGACTGAGCCTTCAGGAACTTGAAGCCCTATACTATGATATGGTCTCGAAGGACTATATAAGATAATGGATAAGCACAATAGGGAGATTTTGCAACTCGCCTTGCCATCGGTGGTGTCTAATATCACGGTGCCGCTGCTCGGTCTTGTGGATGTGGCCATAGCCGGACACATCGGCGATGCGACGTATATCGGAGCGATAGCTATCGGCTCAATGATTTTCAATATTATCTATTGGATATTCGGTTTCCTGCGTATGGGAACGAGTGGAATGACATCTCAGGCTCTCGGTCGGCGCGATTTGGCAGAGGTGATGCGCACTCTGGTGCGAGCGTTGTGTGTCGGAATAGGTGTTGCCTTGTGTTTCGTGATGCTGCAAGTACCCTTGCGGATGGCAGCTCTCGGCTTGATGAATACGCCCGATGATATCGTTCCACTTGTCTCGCGCTACTTCAATATAGTGATTTGGGGTGCGCCGGCGATGCTTGGACTTTATGGAATGACGGGCTGGTATGTGGGAATGCAGAACACCCGAGTGCCGATGGTGGTGGCGATAGTGCAGAATATAGTGAATATAGGTATGAGTATGCTGCTTGTTTTCGGCCTCAGGATGCGCATCGAGGGTGTCGCTCTCGGTACGCTGACGGCGCAATGGGCGGGCTTCGTGATGGCTCTCGTGATATGGCGTGCTCGGTATGGCCGACTTGTTCCTTATCTGACGGCCGGCCGGACCTTGCTGTCGAGGATGGGAGATATAATCTTTCATGAGCGTGGCAAGTGGGGACATTTCTTCACTGTCAATAGAGATATATTCCTTCGGACACTATGTCTTGTTGCCGTCAATTTGTTTTTTACGTCGGCCGGAGCCTTGCAGGGGGCTACGGTACTTGCCGTAAACACGCTTCTTATGACGCTCTTCACGCTTTTCTCATACATTATGGACGGCTTCGCCCATGCCGGAGAAGCCTTGTCGGGACGATATTATGGTGCGGGAAATGTGGAGGCGTTTCGCGATACTGTGCGCAAACTGTTTGTTTGGGCTACGGGAGTGTCGCTCGTTTTCACCTTATTATATATAGGTGGAGGCTCTGGGTTCCTATCGTTGCTTACGGACGACAGAACGGTTATCGAGGCTTCTGCCGATTATGTGGTTTGGGCTTATGCAATTCCATTGGCCGGTATGGCTGCGTTTGTGTTCGATGGAATCTTTATCGGAGTAACGGCTACGCGTGGAATGCTCCAGTCTTCGTTTGTGGCAACGGCCGTGTTCTTCGCCGTATATTATCTATTGCGTGTCGGGTATCACAACCATGCGCTTTGGCTCGCGCTCCTTTTATATCTTGTTTGCCGCGGACTTGTGCAGGCGTTCCTGTACAGACGCATTCGTTTAATGAAATAATCTGAAAGTATGAAAATGAGTTTTCTCTTGTTTTTGTTGCTTCCTGTTCTCGCTGCCGTCTATGTTAGCTGGCGCGTATGGCATATCCTGCCTTTGGCAGACGTATGGAAAGGTGGTATTGTGGTCTTGCTTTGGTTATGGCTCGGACTGATGATTACCAACTTCTTCGTGCTTTACAAGATGTCTTTAGAACTTGGCACGGTAGCTTATACGGTGGGCAACTCATGGCTTTTTGTGTTGCTCTATCTCTTTCTCGCTTTCTTTATGCTCGACCTCGGTCGCGTTTTGCGCCTTGTTCCCCATTCCTTTCTTAATGCGAGTGCGGTTGGTACATTGTCTGTTTTCGGTATCGTTGCAGTATTATTGACATTCGGTAATGTTTGCTATCACAACAAAGTACGTATTCCTTTGGCTCAGACGACATCTAAAAAGTTGTCTAAACCGCTTCGGATAGTGATGATGAGCGACCTCCATCTGGGCTATCATAATCGTCGCACGGAGTTTTCCCGGTGGGTGGATATGGTGAATGAGGAGCATCCTGATGTGATACTCATAGCCGGAGACGTTATAGATATGAGCATGAAACCGCTTATCGATGAAGATCTGGCGGCGGAGTTTCGTCGTTTGGAAGCTCCTGTTTATGCCTGCATCGGCAATCATGAGTATATCACGGGCAATGCAAAGGCGCGTGATTTCTATCGCCGTGCTGGAATAAATCTGCTTCGTGATAGTGTGGCTGTGTATGGAGATTTGTGCATAATAGGCCGCGATGACTATTCAAACCGGCGTCGCAAACCTTTGTCTGAGCTCATGAAAGCTGCCGATACGGCCAAATACATGATACTTCTCGATCATCAGCCGTGGCATCTTGAGCAGGCTGAGCAGGCTGGAATAGACTTCCAGTTTAGCGGGCATACGCACGAAGGGCAGGTATTCCCTGCCAATCTCATCGTGAAAGCCATATACGAGAAGTCTTACGGTGCCTATCAACGTGGCAATACACATTATTATATAAGTTCGGGAATCGGCATTTGGGGTGGTTGCTATCGCATCGGAACACGCTCAGAATATGTCGTTATGGAGCTTGGTCAGCGTTGATGGCAAACTATAAAAAAGGGGCTGTGTCTTAATTAAGTTTTTACGGCGCAGCCTCTTTTTTAGTGCTTTGAGGTTTTGGTATTT
>URER01000036.1 GCA_900547005.1 uncultured Prevotella sp. | reverse complement strand
TCATGTGCTTAAATGTATTTAATTAAGTTGTTATTTGCCGAATTACGAACATTGATAATAAAAAAATAGTGCTTACAAGCAGCAGCTATTCTTTTTTGACAGACAACAGTCGTCAAGCATCTGTGAAAACATATGCCGAGCAAGTTTCCAGTTCTCTGCGTTGATGCAATACTTCACTTTGGGCGGCTCGATAGTGCCTTGTATCAGACCTGCCTCCTTCAATTCGCTCAGATGTTGCGACACCGTGGCTTTCGCAATCGGAAGCACCTCGTGTATATCACCAAAGAAACATTCATTTCTCTGAGCGAGGAAATGCAGGATGGCTATACGAGTGGGATGCCCCATCGCTTTAGCAAACCTTGCGAGACGCTCCTGTTCTGGTGTTATTTCTAATTTTACCATATCATTCTTTGTTTGATGTTCGCAAAATTACAAACAATATTTTAAGTAAACAAATAATTTCATGGATTTTTTATCCCGCAAAACTCTCAGTAAAGATGTTAAATAACACTAAGATTCACAATATTATGAACCACAACATTGTGAACCATCGGAATGTTCTCGTATTTTTGTAGAAGATAAGCTGCACTCGGCAATCTAAGAGCAAGCTCTTATTGCGCTCGTTTGCATTATCTTTGCATAAAATTACGACTATAAAACGCTACGATGAAGAATAAGATTACAGCCTTTTTGGCGACATTGGGACTTTGTATCAGTTGCCATGCCGATGACGGAATAACAGTCTTGCCGGTTGAAGAATATGAGAATGCCGTGAAGAGTGACACTACTGCCGTGATACTCGATGTGCGCAAGCCTTCAGAATACTCCGAAGAACATATCTGCGGAGCCATACTTCTCGATGTCCTTGATACCGATTCTTTTATGAAAGGCATCGGCAATCTCGACAAATCCAAGACGTATTACATCTATTGCCGCAGCGGAAGAAGGAGCCATAACGCGGCATTGAAAATGAAAGACAGAGGCTTCAAGGTGTTCGACATGAAAGGCGGAATCATAGAATGGAAGGCTGCGGGCAAACCAACGTGCAAGTAAACGGGGCTCATAACAACCTTCAGAGAGCGCATTCTCCATACGGTCGCAGTGCGTTTTTTATATTATATTATTAAAAACAAGTAAAAAAGAACATCATAAACTGTAAAGACATGACTCCAAAAGAAAAAAGAAACGAGAAACTGGCTGCAAAGTTAATAAAGAACTTAGAACGCCGACATTATAACGCGTACTTCTGTAAAACTAAGGAGGAGGCGATAAACATCATTACAGACATGATTCCGAAGGGTGCAACGGTGGCATGGGGCGGCTCTATGACCATCCGTGACATGGGATTGACCGCAAAACTGAAAGCGGGCGATTACGAGATTTACGACCGCGACGACGTGAACACACTGGAGGATAAAATCCGAATGTACCGCAAGGCGTTTGAATGCGACTATTACCTGTCGAGCGTAAACGCAATTTCGGAGGATGGCGTAATTGTGAACATCGACGGAAACGGCAACCGCGTAGCAGCGATAACATGGGGACCGGAACACGTTATATTAGTGGTGGGATTGAATAAGGTGTGCCAAGACGTAGATGCTGCAATAAAGCGGGCGCGCTCGGAGGCTGCTCCGATAAATATGGCGCGCTTCGACCTCAACACGCCCTGCCAAAAAGACGGTACGTGCCATGACTGTCTGTCGCCCGATTCTATCTGTAATTACATTTCCATACAGCGTATGTCGCATCCTGCAAAGCGCCATACGGTGGTGTTGGTGGATGAGAGTTTAGGATATTAAGTAAGGTTATGAGGTTGGAGGTTTTAGGTTATAAGGCCGGAGGTGTGAGGTTATAAGACCTCTCCCCGACTTCTTTAAGGAAGAAAAAAAGAAAGACCGCATCATGAATGATATTACATTCGCGATGCGGTCTTGACGTTTTTATTTTACTAAACTATTGAGAGAAATTTATCAAACTATTGCGCCGTAAGCTCCACCACCATACTTGTATTGTGCTGGAACGACAATACATCAAGGCCGACCTTCATCAGATAGTCTCCACTGAGTATCTTGCCGTCTTGCGCAAATTTAGACTTAACGCCCGGCATGAGGTTGATTTCCTTCACAAAATAATGCTTGTTTGCATCCAATCCCTGCAACTTCACACGGCTGAGTTTCTCCTGAAAGCGCGGCGCGAGGTTATAAGCGAAAAGCACTCCTTTGTTGCGACTGTCATCAACATAATTAATGGCGGCATGATTGCTCTCGTATGGAGACACGAGACGATACTGTGTGCCGTCCATTATGGCCGGCTGAAGACGCTTCCAGTTGGCAACGGCCTCACGGCAGTAAGCGAGTTCGTCGGCAGAGAGCTTGTCCAAGCCTATGTCGAAACCCAGTTTGCACATCGAAGCGACATCGGTACGGAATTTGATAGAAGTCTTCTTGTTCCAACTCGTAACGTGCGCGGCCATCGCTTTTGCGGGGAAGAACTGCGAGAATCCCCACTGTATGTAGACACGCTCCACAGGGTCGGTGTTGTCACTGCACCAAAATTCCGTGAAGTACTTCAACGCCTCGTAGTCGCAACGCGCGCCACCGCCTGAGCATAACATCATCGGAACATCGGGATATTTAACCTTGATACGCTCCAAGACATTGTATATTCCACGCACGTGGTCTATATACAGCCGGCCCTGCCTACCCTTGCAGTAAGGCGAGTAGATGTTGGTTATCGGACTGTTGCAGTCCCACTTGAAGTAAGCCACCTCGGGATTGTCGGTCAGAATCTTGTCCACGACATTATATACATGGTCCTGAACCTTCGGATTACTCATGTCGAGTACAAGCTGATTACGATAGTAATAGGTCTCGCGATTAGGCTGTTCAATCGCCCAATCCGGATGCTGCTCATACAATTCGCTCTTCGGATTGACCATCTCGGGTTCTATCCAGATGCCGAATTTCACGCCCGCTTCCTTTGCCGACTCCACAAGAGCCTTCACTCCGCCCGGCAGTTTGTCGTAAGTCGGTTCCCAGTCACCAAGTCCGGCATGGTCGTTCTTACGCGGATACTTATTGCCGAACCATCCGTCATCGAGCAGGAACATATCCACGCCCAAGTCTTTTGCCTCCTTCATCAGACCCGCGAGCGACTTCTCATTGAAGTTGAAGCCCGTGTTCTCCCAGTTGTTGAGCAACGTGAGGCGGCTGCCCTTGCCATCCTTCAGACTATAATTGCGCGCCCACTGCTGCAAGTTTCGGCTGCCCTGCGCCGCACCCTTGTCGCTCAAAGTGAAGATAAACTCAGGTGTGGTGAATGTCTCGCCCGCCTTAAGCTCATAGTTCGACGCGGTATTATTAATGCCCGGGAGCACACGCAGATTGCCCACGTTGTCCACTTCGAAGGCAAAACGGAAGTTGCCCGTCCATCCGAGCGTTCCCATCAGCACCCTACCCGACTGCTCCTTCACCTCGCCGTCGAGTCCTATCTCGAAGAAAGGATGCGTGTGCATTGCCGCACGGCTGCCCAACTTAGTCTCAATCACCTTCTTGCCGAACTGCAACTGCTGGCTGCTCATACCGGCCTCTCTTGCCCAGTCGCTGCTGAACTCGGTGAGATAGTATGTCGGTTCGTTAAAATATAGCATCGTTGTGGCATAGTTGAAGAGCGTAACGGGCTTCTTCTCGCCATGCTTTATCTCGCTCCACGTCTTGATAACGTTCTCCTTAGGATAGCTGACATAGTTTAGGGTAACATCCACGGGATAGCGGTTGTCGCGCAGGTTGATGCGTATGAGAGTGCCGCCGTCGACATTGCTCGTTGTCGCCCCCGTGTAATACAGATACGTAGTCATGTTTCCGTCAGCGTGGGTGATGCCAAGCGCAGGCTCAAAGAAATCCTCGTTGCCAGATGTCGAGTACACTTCCCAGCCTCGTTGCGACACCGAACCGTCGCTTGCCGCGTGCTGATACCATTCCAAGTTGTCGAGGTCGGCATCATGCAGGAGCTTTTCGCCGAGATAAGTCTGATACAGGCGACCGTTAGGAGCCACCTTCAACACGAGGTCGATGTTATCCGTAGAGATGCGGATAGTTTTCTCGTTGTCAGTCGCAGCCGATATGGTCAGTGTCAATATCGAGGCTGCCATCATTGCAAATAATCTATTCATTCCTTTAGGTTTTTTCTTAGTTTATACTTTTTGTAATCCTTGAAACAATCTTTTTATCTTATTTCAGCTAATACCTTATTATATATATGTTATCTTGAAAACTTTCTTTCTTAGTAAACGCAATATCTCGTTTATTATTGCTACACATATTACAGTCGCAACGTTGCACTAAATTCTATGGTAAACGGGCGAATATAACTGCCACTCATGTAGTAGTTCTGATACTTTCCTGCATCGTCTTTGCTTAAGAGTTCCGCACCGTTGATAGTTCCGCTTGCACCCTTCTGGTTGAGGATATTAACCACGGTAGCACCCAGTGTGAGCTTCTTGTTTACGTTCCATGTTACGCCTCCGAATGTCTCCCAGCGTCCATCGAAGTAGAGCGCGTTGGTAAGGTTGGCGTATGTCTTGCCGAAATAGCGGAAAGAGAGCCATAGGCGTATATCATCTGTGATGTTATAACTCGGGTCGAACTCCATAAGTATTTGCGGAATTTCCTTCACGATGTTACCGTTTGCGTCAAGGTCTGCCACGCCCTCGAACGGCGATTTGATGAAGTAGTCCTTGTAAGTAGGCTTCTGATAAGTGAACAGCGCGTGCAGGTGAAAGCCCTTTATCGGGTCAATCTCGGCCGTAGTTGTCCATCCTATGGTATTTATTCCATAGATAAGCAAAGTCGTTTTAGACATTGTCGTTCCCGGCTTCGTAACGTTCTGCTGGTCGATATTGTTTGATTTCGAGATATATGTAATCATCGAAGCCAAGTCAATCCAACTGTTGCGATAGGTCATTCCGGCTCTTAGCAACGGAATCGTTACCCTCTTATACTGCTCCTCGGTAGGGCCTGTGCCTGCATATTCGTTTATTCTCGGGAATCTTGTAGCCACGGTAGCGTCGGCGGTAAGTCCGAAGTGCTTGTCTATGCTGTATGTTGCCTGCAATGTTGCAGCATAGTTGAGTTTGTCCTTCACTACATTTCTTGGTGCTATGGTAACGGTATTCTCGTTTCCTTCTGCATCAACATAAGTATGGGTGTCGCCGATATGGAAGCCCGCATAGCGTCCGAACGGAATCTGCTCTGCCGACATACGGTAGTACTCAAGGCGGCCACCGAAGTATAATCTGAGCCTTGGAGTAACTTTCCAGTCATCGGTGAAGTACATGGCGAGCTTGTTCTCGTAGCCTTTAGTATATTCCGGGCTAAGCTCATTGAATCCTCTGAACTTGTCGCTTGTGCCAGCCTCATATTTTTTTGTAAGAATATCGGGATATTCCGACACCGTACCCGCCCACTGGAATGACGAAGAATGGTAGTTGAGTTTATAGTACCACTCGTTGAGTCCGAGGCGCAGTTTGTGATTGCCGGCCTTCTTTGTAAGTTCACCGGTGAAAAGCATATTGCTCACCTCACCAAAGTGCAGCCATGTGCGGCGGCCTTCAGCCAAGCCTGTGTATGGAGTTTCCGATTCGCCGACGAAGAGATTATCTGATGCGTCTGCCTCGAAAATGGTGCTGCCGCCATAATCTACATAGTTGGCATTAGGAGCTTTCATGTATTTCGCGCTGAGTTTCATTGCCGTTGTGGGGTTGAAATTATAGTCAAACAGCAACGTTACCTCGTGCGACTCATTGTTGGTGAAGTCGCCCCAGCGTCCGGTCTTCATCTTTCCGTCCATTATGTCCATATATTGGAACTCACCTCCGGCCGGTGCGTAGGATGAAGTACCAAGCGTGAAGCCCGGAATCTCTTTCACGCTACCATCACCTTTATATATAAAAGGTGCGGAATTGACCATCGAACCGAGTGCGTTGCTCTTTGCATACTTATATATCAAGCTCAGTTTTCCCTTGTTCAGCAAGCGTGTTATGCCGGCGTAATACATCTCTGTACGGTCGGCATAGTCGGTAAACTTAGGATCGAAGTTGCCCGGATCGAAGTTCTGGTAGGTTCCGGCCGTATAGAGCCAGTTGTCATTAATACTTCCCGACACGTTCATGTCGATGTTCTGCCATCCGAACAGATTCGTATGATAGTTCACAACACCCTTAAATTCTTTTTGACCGAGATTAGAATAGCTATCTACGGAATAAGCAATGTTACCCGTCTTGATTGCCGATTCCATAGGATTGAGCAATCCCACGTTTCCCAATCCCGCATGACTGCGCCAATGACGGGCAAGCTGGTGCACTGACGAGGAGTAGACAGCAGGCAGTCCGTTCTCATACACGGTTACATCCTCCGAAGGAAGACCAATCTGAATCTCTCTCGGTTTGGTGGCGTCTGATGCGTTCAGCATCACATTGCGCTCTTCCGACTTTTCTTTTCCCCCGTCGAGACTGTCGGCAGCCTCCTGTGCCTGTACCATATTTGACATAAGCAACATAGCAGTAATAGCCGGGACAACAATTCTTTTCTTATTCATTGCGGTTTTAGTTTAATGGTTCATACTCGCTCATTCTTGCTCACCAAGACATCGCCCAAACGACTTTCGCTCTGCCCTATCGGTGTGTCAGGAACGTTTCTGCCGCAAAAGTATAACGACATCGTGAACAAATCAACAGCAGGGAGAAGTCAGGTAGTGATTTAGTAGTGCCATAATTTTGTAAGTGTCTGATTTTCATTAATATTTCTTTTTTATCACATATTATCCAGGTAGTAGCATGATGTTTGAACAAAATTATTATCTTTGCAAAAGATAAGCCATACTAATATGAAACATTTGATACTTTGCCTGATACTTTTGATACATTGCGTATCGTCCGCCGCAGTTGTGAATGCCGTATCAACAAAACAACTCGATGTTATTCTCGACAAGCGCGACACCTACGTTGAGCAGAAAGTGAAACGTCTGGACAACATAAAGGCTGAACTGAACATGGACATCAGCGCGAGACAACGGCTTCAGATATATAACCGTCTCTATGCCGAATACCTCACATTATGCTTCGATTCCACAATGACGTATGTAGAAAAGGCATCCGCATTGGCTGCGACCATGAACGACTACAACCTTAACGCCGAATGCAAGATACACCGTGCTCAGGCTCTTGCCACCACAGGACATTTCAGCCTGGCAGCGGAACAGCTTTCAAGCATCAGTTCCTCTTTATTGCAGGAGAGCGTCAAAGCGGAATATTATAAGGTGTGCGCATGGACATATATGGCTTGGGGCGAATACTTCAGCGACAAGACCTTCACTCCGCAATACACGCAAAAGAGCCTGCTCTACACCGACTCGCTCATAAACATCACACCGAAAGACTCGCACGAATTTTATTACCGCACAGGCGAACGCTGTCTTTACCGCCACGAATACGAGAAAGCAAAGGCATACTATCTGAAAGCATTGCACTGTCAGCCGCAAAACACACGGCTATATGCCCAATCCGCATACGCACTCGCCATGAGTTACGACGGGCTGGGCGACAAGACGAATTATAGGAAATGGCTTGTCAATGCGGCAATATCCGACCAGATAACTCCACTAAAGGAAAACCTTGCGCTCCAGCAGCTCGCCCATCTCATCAAGACCGAAGACGGTGACCTTGAAAAAGCCAATCGCTATCTGATGTATTCACTCGAAGACGCTATATATTATAATAATAGGTTGAGGATGCTCGAAGTAGCCGAGAAAATTCCCGACATTGCGGTAGTATATCAACAAGCGGTGGCAGACAACAACCAAAGGCTACAAATATTCTTGTTTCTCATCGGTGCACTTACCATCGGCCTTGTCATTGCCATCACCTTTGTAGTGAGACAAAAGAAGAAAACATCCTCGGCAAAAAACGCACTTATCCGGCTCAACGGCCAGTTGAAGGAACTGAATGTACGGTTGATGGACACGAATATGTCGAGAGAGCAATACGTTGGCTTGTTCATGGACCTGTGTGTGGCATATATCAACAAACTGAATAAGTTCCGCTCTACGGTAGAACTGAAAATAAAGGTGAAGCAATACGACGACATCATGCGAGTGGCCAACAACCTCGCACGTCCTTCCGAGGCAGAAATACGCGAGATGTTCTTTAATTTCGACTCGGCTTTTCTAAGGATTTATCCAGACTTTATCAGCAAGTTCAACTCGCTATTAATGCCCGACAAGGCCATAATGCCCAAGAAGAACGAGCTCCTAAACACAGACCTCCGCATCTTTGCGCTCATCCGCATGGGCATCACCGACAGTCATAAGATTGCCGCACTGATGTCGTACTCGCCTCAGACGATTTTCAATCACCGCACGCAGGTGAGAAACCGGGCAATAAACCGAGATACATTTGAGAACGAGGTAATAAACATTTGTGCTGTCATGCCGAAGTAAAATTATACGTTTCAAAATCAACTTTAATTTTGAAAAACTTTATAATTATACTCTCCAAAACTCGCGTTTTTTGAAGCAAACTCTTCCTTGCTCTCAAAAACGCGAAAATAGGGCATTTTAAGCAATTTTGAGGTAAACTTCTGACAATCAGAGGTTTACCTCTTTTTTGTGCGTTTTTGGCCGTTTTAGAACCCGTTTTTGGCCTCGTTATTTTGCAACGGAGGCACTTTTGCACTCTAACGGAGGCACTTTTGGGCTCTAACGGAGGCTCCGTTGCACTCCAAAAGTGCCACAAACGGCCTCTAAAAGTGCCACTTTTGAAAGCTAACGAACGTTAAATCGCCCGATTTTGCCATTTTCCCCTGTTTTTCCCGAGGTCAATTTTCGACAAAATTCGACCCGATTTTCTTCCAAAAGTGCCACTTTTGCAGTTTTCAGTCGTCAGTTTTGAGTTTGGAATTGCGATTTTTGAGGTCGAAAAACGGTAGTAAATTTGTAACGGAACCTATATTTAACGTTCGTTAGCACGAGAGAGTCGATTTTCAAATGTAAAGATTTCAGAAAAAATATCTACTTTTTAGGAGTCAGAAAAATATAACTTTTCAGAGTGCTGACAAACTTTTTAAGACTATAAAAAATGGAATATAAAAAGATATTATAAATTAATTCACTACCTTTGCAATAAAATAAAAAATATGATTGTTTGCATTGCCGAAAAACCAAGTGTAGCGCGAGACATCGCCATGATAATAGGAGCCAAAGAGTCGAAAAACGGCTATATGGAGGGAAACGGCTATCAGGTTACGTGGACTTTCGGACACTTGTGTACACTGAAAGAACCTAATGACTACACCGACAACTGGAAACGGTGGAGCCTCGGTGCGTTGCCGATGATTCCACCGCGGTTCGGCATAAAACTGATTGAGGACGAAGGCATACACAAACAATTCGCAATAATAGAAAAACTTTTCAAGAATGCGGACACTATCGTGAACTGCGGAGACGCCGGTCAGGAGGGAGAACTGATACAGCGATGGGTGATGCAGAAAGCCGGAGCGAAATGCCCGGTGAAGCGTCTGTGGATTTCGTCGATGACGGACGAGGCGATAAGGGAGGGCTTTCAGAAGCTGAAAGACCAAGCCGACTATCAGCCGCTTTATCTCGCAGGACTCTCGAGAGCCATCGGCGACTGGCTGCTCGGCATGAACGCCACACGCCTATACACGCTGAAATACGGGCAGAACCGCCAAGTGCTGAGCATCGGAAGGGTGCAGACCCCTACCCTCGCGCTTATCGTGAACCGCCAAAAGGAAATAGACAACTTCAAACCCGAGCCTTATTGGGTGCTCGCAACCATCTATCGCGACACGCAATTCACGGCCACAAAGGGTAAGTTCACAAGCAAGGAGGAAGGCGAAAAAGCCTTTGAAACCATTGCCGGCAAGCCATTTACGGTAACGGACGTGCAAAAGAAAAAGGGTACGGAAGCACCGCCCCACCTCTTCGACCTCACCTCGCTGCAGGTGGAGTGCAACAAGAAGTTCAGCTACTCGGCCGAAACGACCCTTAACCTCATTCAGAGCCTTTACGAAAAGAAATACACCACCTATCCGCGTGTGGACACACAGTTCCTTTCCGACGATATTTACCCGAAGTGTCCGAACATCCTCAACGGTCTGTTCAAGACATCGTTCGGCGGCGTAAAGGTGTATGCGCAACTTGTCTCGGCCATCGGCGGCAAACCGTTGAAGAAAACCAAAAAGGTGTTCGACACCTCGAAAGTTACCGACCACCATGCCATCATCCCCACAGGTGTGCCACCTATGGGGCTGAGCAACATGGAACGCAACGTGTTCAACCTCATCGCCCTACGCTTCATCGCCGTGTTCTACCCCGATTGCAAATTCTCTACGACCACCGTCATGGGCTGCGTGGAGGACGTGGAGTTCAAGGTTACAGGCAAAGAGATATTAGAGCCGGGATGGCGCGTGGTGTATGCAAAGGACAACAAGTCGGAAAGCGACGACATCCAAAAGAAAGATGAGGACGAAGGCAACAATAAGAAGGAGGCCGAGGAGCGCACCCTTCCGACATTCGTAAAGGGCGAAAGCGGCGACCACACGCCTACACTCACCGAGAAATGGACCACTCCTCCGAAATATTACACCGAGGCTACGCTGCTCCGGGCAATGGAGACGGCTGGCAAATTCGTGGAGGACGAGGAGCTGCGCGCGGCTCTGAAGGAGAACGGAATAGGCAGGCCGTCATCGCGTGCGAACATTATAGAAACGCTGTTCAAGCGCCGTTACATCCGCCGAGAGCGCAATAACCTGCTTGCCACGGCCACTGGCATAGAGCTAATCGACACCATTCACGAGAAGTTGCTCACGAGTTGTGAGCTAACGGGTATATGGGAGAAGAAACTGCGCGACATCGAACGCAAGCAATATGATGCCTCGACGTTCATCGAGGAGCTGAAAGCGCAAATCACGGAGATTGTAAATCAAGTGTTGGCCGACTCAAGCAACCGCCACGTGGCGATTACGACAGAGGAGGACTTGAACAAGAAAGCTCCAAAGAAATCGAGTGCCAAGCGCAAGAAAGCACCGGTAAAGAAAGACTCTCCGAAGGCAAAGCCATCGGTAACGCCATCGTCCGACACTCAGAAACAAGTCCCCCCACAAGCCGACGACCTCGTAGGCAAGCCCTGTCCTGTATGCGGCAAGGGTACCATAATAAAAGGTAAGACCGCCTACGGATGCAGCCGATGGAAAGAAGGTTGCAATTTCAGGCAGCCGATAAATAAGGAAACTGAATCTTAATAAACGGATAAGTACCGACAAACCAATACAAAAAGAGCCTTTGCAGATGTATTTTGCAAAGGCTCTTGCGCATTATAAGGTATTGATATTCAGGCAAATGTAATTTAATGTAAAGAAAAAGTTGATTAAAAGAATAGCTTTTCATAACTTTGCATTGTCCGGACGACAAAATGAATTGTTTCACCATTAAGACAAAAAAGAAATGAAAACATTAAAAGAAAAACTCACTCGTGCTGCATTGGCATTTACTTTATTATTTACCGTCAATGCGACAGCATCGGCAAGCAATCATTATAACGAGTTGCAAACGGTACAAGGAAAAATCTATGACACTTGCGAACAAATGCCGTCGTTCAACGGCAACCTCTCTGAATGGCTCGGAGATAACATCAAATATCCCGAGGAAGCCGCAAAGAAAAAGATTGAAGGCCGCGTTATCGTTCAGTTTGTAGTTGATAAGAAAGGTAAGGCTTGCAAACCAAAGGTAGTACGCTCCATACATCCGGCTCTCGATGCCGAGGCAATAAGGGTTATCAACGCTATGCCTAATTGGAAACCGGGTACGATAAAGGGAAAACCGGTATCGGTGAAATATACTATCCCTATATCATTCAAATTGAAATATACCGAAAAACATCAATAAACAAGAATGAGAAAAGTTCTTTTTTTCATATTGGCAATCGTAATCTCCGCCGGCTGCACCACACACCAGTCGGCGGACGATACCCTAATCGAAATAGAAAGACATCTCGCCGACAGTCCAGAAGTGTCTATCGAAATGCTCTACGGACTTGAAAAAGACAAGCGCGTATGGAAAAACGAACACGAGAAAGCCCTGTATTGCCTGTTATATATAGAAACAATACACCGTCTCGGACTTTTCACGAGAAGCGACTCTATGATAAACATTGCAGGGAAATACTACGATAAGGAGGGAACAGACGAGGAGAAAGCGCGCACATACCTGTGCAAGGGTATCATATACCATGATATGAAACGCTATGCAGAAGCTGTACAATGCCTGAAACAGGCTGAGGAATATGCCGAAGAAAGTAAGAACAGCAACTTGAAATACAGAATAAACGACCGGCTCGGACTCATTAACAAGGAAAAGGACTGCATAGAACTATCGCTAAAGCATTATAGAAAAGCATTGACAGCGGCAAGCGAACAAAACAATGCCGCTTATCACGCCGCCGTCCTGAACCATATTGCGGAGGTTTTCCATTCTGACGGGATGCAGGACAGTGCACTGGCATATACCAAGAAAAGTTTGCCACTGATTAATCGGTTTAGAAACTATACATCGGAGGAGAAATGCACGAAGTCGGATGTACTCGCCTCGCTTGCACAATACTATATAGACAGGTATAGATATGACGATGCGAGAAAGATATTAGACACGGCTAAAGACCTGAATCTCAGCACAAAGGTATCACTATTGTATGGCGACTACCATGCCGCAATGGGCAACGAGAAAGAGGCGGAGAAGTATTGGAAAGACGCATTAAGCCCCCAAGACATGGACAACAGCATTAAGGCATACAAGAGTCTGATAGCATTGTTCACTGCACAGGGCAGAGACAACGAGGCATTAAGACTGAGCAGAGAGCTTAACGACATTCTCACCGACAGGCAGGAATCCATATCTCCGGCCGAATTCATCGGCATACAAAACAATTACGACGCGATGGTGGCCGACAAGAAAGCATACAACCAAATAAATATTCTATTCTCTATCATAATATGCCTTACGGTCATAATATTGCTGTTGGTGTATCTCGCCCGACGAAAGACAGAGATAAAGAGCAACGAATACGAAAGGGAAATACAACAAATAGATATTCCGAAGGACAATACTGACAGGGTTATATGCTCCGAGATTACGGAAAGGATGCACAAGTTGGCTGCCTCCGGCAAACAGGCGGAGCCTCACGACTGGACGGAACTGACAAAAATCATGACCGAGGAAGCCCCTTTGTTCATGGAAAAGATAACCCACAAGAACGTGTTGAACCATCGGGAGATACGCATCACCATACTCACACGGCTACGGTTCGCACCATCTGAAATAGCCGCACTGACCCACACATCGGCGCAGACCGTAACCAACAGCCGCGCCCAACTACTGAGCAAGCTCTTCGGAATGAAGGGAGGGGCAAGGGATTTCGACAAGAAGATTATAGAGGAGTAAGGCAAGCAACCTTAGTCCAACTACAATATTTCGGCAAAAACAACGTTTATCCTAATAACGGGCATCATTCATGCCCCATACTATCATATTATAAAAATGTTTTTGCGATGCTAAAGAAATTTCATATATATATATTAATAATGTGTGGCGTACTGCTCATGGCGTGCGGAGCTGAGAAAAACCTGAAAAGGGGTGAGAAGGCTCTCGCCATAGGTGAGTATTACGAGGCCGCACAGGAATTCAGACAGGCATATCGAAAGACTCCGCCGAAGGAACGCGACAAGCGAGGACAGCGGGCGGCGAAGATGGCGTTGTGCTACGACAGGATAAACGAGGCGCAACGGGCCATAGCCGCCTGCCGAAACGTGATACGCTACAAGCAGGACAACGGCAACACCCACCTGATGTTGGCACAGAACCTGATGAAGACGGGCAGCTACCGCGAGGCTGCCAAAGAATATGCCATCGCCATCGACTCCATGCCCGACAACGCCGCGGCACGTGAGGGACTGGCTGCTGCCGAGCAAGCTCCGCAACTGAAAGAGACGGGGTCGAGATACATCGTAAGGAAGATGGATGTGTTCAACTCGCGACGCTCCGACTTCTCGCCCGTGCTCGCAGGCGACGAATACGACAAGCTCTACTTCACATCGACACGCAACGAGGCGCAGGGCGATGACCTTAGCGGCATCACCGGCACCAAGCCTGGCGACATATTCATGTCGGAAAAGGACGACAAAGGAAAATGGAGCAAACCCGAAGCCATAGAGACGGGACTGAACACGGAGGCTGACGAGGGTACTCCTGCACTATCCGTCGACGGACGTGAGATGTATATCACGCAATGCCTCACCGATCCAAGCTACCCCCGATATGCCACAATAGCCGTGAGCAACCGCTCGGATGCGGCATGGGGCAAAGCCACAAAACTCGAACTCTCGCGCGACACGCTCTCGAGCTTCGCCCATCCGGCTCTCTCGCCCGACGGCAACTGGCTCTATTTCGTGAGCGATATGCCGGGGGGAAAAGGAGGATTGGACATCTGGCGCGTAAGGATGAGCGGAGGAAGCATTGGCGGTGTGGAGAATTTGGGCGAGCCTGTCAACACGGCGGGCGATGAGATGTTCCCCACTTTCCGTCCTAACGGCGACCTCTACTTCTCGAGCAACGGACACGGAGGACTCGGAGGACTCGACATCTTCATTGCGAAGGTGGGCAAAGACCGGCGTTTCCACATTGAGCACCCGGGCTTTCCGCTCAACTCGCAGGGCGATGACTTCGGCATGACGTTCGAGGGAGCGCACAACCGCGGATTCTTCTCATCCAACCGTGGCGACGGCAAGGGGTGGGACCACATTTATAGCTTCGAGCTGCCAGAGATTGTGCAGACGGTGAAGGGCTGGGTCTACGAGATGGAAGGCTACGAACTGCCCGCCGCTCAGGTGTATATGGTGGGCGACGACGGCACAAACCTGAAGCTGTCGGTAAAGGGTAACGGCTCGTTCGAACAGGTTGTGAAGCCAGGCGTGAGCTATGTGATGCTCGCCACGTGCAAGGGTTATCTAAACCACAAGGAGGAAATAAAGCCGGGCAAGGCTGAGGCGTCGGAGGAGTACGTGATACAGTTCCCGCTGGCTTCAATCCGTGTCCCGGTAATGATAGACAACATTTTCTACGACTACGACAAGGCGACGCTCCGCCCCGAGTCTGAAAAGGCTCTCGACGACCTCGTGAAGCTGCTCAACGAGAACCCCAACGTAACGATAGAACTGAGCGCACACTGCGACTTCAAAGGCTCTGCGGAGTACAACAAGCGCCTGTCGCAACGCCGTGCGGAATCGGTAGTGAACTATCTCGTGGCTCACGGCATCGCCTCCGACCGTCTGTCGCCCGTGGGCTATGGCAAGGAGAAACCAAAGACAATAAGGAAGAAAATCACAGAGAAATACCCGTGGCTGAAGGAAAACGATGTGCTCACGGAAGAATACATAAAGAAGCTCGATGCGGAGAAGCAGGACATTTGCAACCAAATGAACCGCCGCACGGAGTTCATCGTGCTGCGGACGACATACGGAATGTTCGACGAGAAAGGCAATCTGAAGAATCCGCCGAAACCAAAAGAGAAAGAGAGTATTGACGAGGAGGGTATCTTATTTGAGGAGTAAAAAAGGAATTAATGGGAGATAAAAAGAAAAATAAAGGGAGATAAAAGACGAATGCCTTTTATCTCCCTAATTTTCTTAATGCCATATTGTCATTTTTTAGGTTTCAGGCATAAGGTGAAGCAACAAAACACATATCACCTCATAACCTTAAACCTCATAACCTTAAACCTCACGACCTCATAACCTTCTTAACATTATCCACAAGATAGCACAATCCGATAACGCCAAAAGAAAGGAATACCACGCCAAGTGTCATCAACCCATGCCCCGACAATTCCATGAGGGCGAGACGGTCGGCCAACGGCTCAAAGATGCTCTTTAGAAAATACCACACACAACCCTTCACGTTGGTTACGGCAACAGGCGGCAACAGCGTCAGAAGCCACACGATGCCCGCAAGCCCGCAAATCACCGTCCAAATGCGGTTGAGACGCACGGCCTGAGAAGGCAGACGACGCATCACACGTTCCGTGAATCCATCATCGGCAATATCAATCCGATTGTCTGCAAAGAAACTCCTTACGAGCAAATCGTCATTCTCATTCAAGTAGTCTTTATTTTCCATCATATCCATTCCTCCTCAAATAACTTGCAAGTTTGTTTTTTCCACGAAAAAGATGCGACTTCACCGTACCCTTCGGCATGGCCGTAACCTCCGAAATCTCATCGAGCGAAAGGCCATCCATCAGTTGCAGGGTAACACACGTGCGCTCATCTATAGTCAGTACGTTCATCGCCCGATAGACGTCGAGCCTCACCGAGTCTGTTGTTCCTCCCCCCCGTTCTGGCACAGTCTCGAGGTCGTCCCCCGTCTTCCGGCTACGCACATAATCATACAGCACGTTATAGGCAATGCGATATAGCCACGTGGAGAAGCCAGACCGTGCCTTGAACGTCGCGATGCTCGTATAAGCCTTGATGAAGGTCTCCTGTGCCAAGTCATCGCTCAGTTGCGCATCACCGAGCGTATGACTCATGAAGAACCGCCTCACCGCCGACTGATATTTCCTGACAAGCGCATCGAAGGCACGCTTATTGTCGAACATCACAACCTGCGTGATTAGTGGTATGTCATTGATATCTTTCACTTCTTTATTCTTTGCTAAAAGGCTCCTGGCTATCGTCTCCCTTTCTCCTATGCAACAAGTCATTAGCCGATGCGTAGGCAATCGCCATCTGCCCCAATCCGTAGAACACGATAAGCAGTCCGATGCCGGTGAGTACCGAGGAGGAATCCCACACGAAAGATGCCACAGTCAATCCGCCACCCACAAAGAGTTTCTTAATACCCTTGCGGTACAGGTATTCATCGCTTTGCCCCACCGAAGGACGAACAGCCTCGGGCAACGGCTGGCCACACTCCATAGCCTTCATCATAGCCTGATAACGGTTCTTGCGGTTCTTGTATATCAATACTCCTATGATTACTACCACTATGGCAGGAAAGCCGAACAAAAAGAAAAAGATACAAAACACAATTCCGACAGACTTATCCATAGCAATCGCAGAAAGTGAGTTAAGCATACGCTCGTCGTCATCGTTATCAAACACGGCCGCATCATCGAAATCCGCGCTTGTCGACAGCGTGTCCACCTCGGCCTCCATCACGTCAGACTCGTCGTCCGCCTCCTCCACGGCCTTGCCTTCCGACTTCATCGCCGAATCAATTTTATTCACAGCCGCAACGTTAGCCTTGCCATACGCACTCCGCGGCTCACCATTCATGTCCGTCACACCTATCAACAGTACCAGTGCGAACATCATAAAAATCTTCTTCATATCTTTGTTTCATTTTAATTTTCTATTCATTAGACGAATGGTAACAGGGAAAAGTTGCACGGACGGGCGATTTTTTTCGTTTTACGCTGATTTTTATTTAACTTTGTAGCGTAAACGGAGACCCAACCAATGAACTTACCCGAAGAATTTATAAATAAGACAAAAGCTCTGATGGGCGATGAACTATACGCCGTGCTTCATAAAGGTCTCACGGAGGACACACCGCCCGTGAGCATACGACTGAATCCCTTTAAGCCGGTTCTCATGCCCACAGTCGAAGAACTAAAAGACGGACGCGTGCCCTGGTCGCGCGACGGCATATACTTACGCCATCGCCCCGCCTTCACCTTCGATCCACTCCTACACGCAGGAGCATACTACGTGCAGGAGGCTTCATCGATGTTCATACAGCAGGTGTTAAAAGGGAGAGAGGAGAGGAAAGAGAAATCCCCGCTCCTTGTCCTCGACCTTTGCTCCGCCCCCGGGGGCAAGTCCACAGCAGTGCGCGCCATGCTGCCAGAAGGAAGCCTGCTTATATGCAACGAACCTGTGAGGCAACGGGCACAGATTCTTGCCGAGAACATCAGCAAGTTCGGCCACCCCGACGTCATCGTAACCAACAACTACGCCCATGACATCGCCAGTACAGACCTCATGTTCGACATCATTATCTGCGACGTGCCATGCTCTGGCGAGGGAATGTTCCGCAAGGACGAGGGCGCGATAGACGAATGGAGCGAGGACAACGTAAGGAAATGCCAACAATTACAGCGCGAGATTGTCAGCGACATTTGGCCATGCCTACGCCCCGGCGGCCTGCTCATCTACTCTACCTGCACTTTCAACGCTCATGAGAACGAGGAGAATGTGGCATGGATAGCCACGGAACTGGGCGCAGAATTCATGGAAATAGCCACGGAAGAAGGCTGGAACATAACGGGTGCGCTTGTCGGCGACAGGCCTGTGTACCGCTTCCTGCCCGGAAAGACACGGGGTGAGGGACTCTTTATGGCAGTACTTCAGAAAGTGGAGGGTGGAGATTGGAGAGAGGAAAGAGAAGAGAGAATGGCGGAGAAAGCGTCGGGAACGGGAAAGACAAAGGACGGAAAGCGTAAGAAAAGGGACAAAGATGTTGTGGTTTCTGACGTGAGCAAACTGACAAACACGTGGCTTACCGATGGCGATAAGTTCCGCATATTACAGGAAAAAGACTGTATCACGGCTATTCCAAAAACATGGGAGCATATATATAATAAGGTACGTGGCTTGCTGAAGATTGTCCATGCAGGCATCCCCCTCGGCACAGTGAAGGGCAAGGACATCATCCCCTGCCAGTCGCTCGCCCTCTCCACCGTCCTACACCGTGAAGCCTTCCCGTGCATTGACCTCGACTGCGATACGGCTATCGCCTACCTCCGCCGTGAAGCCATTACCCTTCCATCCAACACACCGCGCGGCATCGTCCTGCTCACCTACTCAGGTCTGCCTCTCGGCTTCGCCAAGAACCTCGGCAATCGTGCCAACAACCTGTATCCGCAGGAGTGGAGAATAAGAAGTTCTTTGAGATAGTTTTAATGGAGTTAAGAGAAGGTAAGAGGAGAAGAATGAGATAGAGAACAAATGCACAGCGTTGTTTCACCTAACTATTTCTCGCACCTGATTTGGCAGGGTCGCATAAATGCATTATCTTTGCATAAGATAAGCTGCACTCGGCAATACGAGAACAAATTCTCATTGCGCTCATTTGCACAATTTTTACATTCTGTTGAATCGGATATAAAATATATGAAACAATACTTGGACTTGCTCAACCGCATACTGACGGAGGGCATAGAGAAGACAGACCGCACGGGAACGGGTACAAAAAGCGTGTTCGGACATCAGATGCGGTTCAATATGGCGGAGGGCTTTCCGTTGCTCACGACGAAGAAACTGCATCTGAAATCTATAATATACGAGCTGCTGTGGTTCCTGCGGGGCGACACAAACATAAAGTATCTGAAAGACCACGGGGTAAGCATTTGGGACGAATGGGCCGACGAGAACGGCGAGTTGGGACCTGTGTACGGACACCAGTGGCGGTCATGGCCCGACTACAACGGCGGTACAATAGACCAGATAAGCAATGCAGTAAAGATGATTAAGAACAATCCCGACTCGCGACGCATCATTGTGAGTGCGTGGAATCCTGCTGAGGTTGACCGTATGGCGCTTCCGCCGTGCCACAGTCTGTTCCAGTTCTACGTGGCCGACGGACGTCTGTCGCTGCAACTCTATCAGCGTTCGGCCGATACGTTCCTCGGAGTGCCGTTCAACATAGCATCCTACGCGCTGCTGTTAATGATGATGGCGCAGGTAACTGGACTGAAGGCGGGCGACTTCGTGCATACTACGGGCGACACTCACCTCTACCTGAACCATTTAGAGCAGGCAAAGTTGCAGCTCTCGCGCGAACCGCGTCCGTTGCCAAAGATGAATATCAACCCCAACGTGAAGAGTATATTTGACTTCAAATATGAAGACTTCGAGCTTGAAAACTACAATCCGTGGCCACATATAAAGGCTGCGGTGAGTGTGTAAGGGTAGAAAAAGGAGTAAGGAAAAAGGAGAAAGAAGAAAGAAATGAGAATAAACATCATAGCGGCCGTAGCCAAGAACCGCGCCATCGGATATAAGAACAAACTGATATATTGGTTGCCCAACGACCTGAAAAGATTCAAGGCACTTACCACGGGCCACACAATCATCATGGGACGCAACACGTTTGAGTCGCTACCAAAGGGTGCGCTGCCCAACCGTCGCAACATTGTGTTGAGTCGCACACAGGCATCTTTTCCCGAATGCGATACGTATATATCGCTCGATGAAGCTCTCGCCCACTGCTCGAAGGATGAGGACATATATATAATAGGTGGTGCAAGGGTTTATGAACAGGCTCTTCCGCTTGCCGACCGCCTTTGTCTGACCGAGGTGGACGACACGCCCGAGCAGGCGGATGCGTTCTTTCCGGCTTACGATGGATGGAAGGAAGAAACGCGCGAGGAGCATGGCACGGACGAGAAACACGCTTTTGCCTATGCTTTCACAGACTACATTAAAGGATAAACAAGTGGTAAAATAAAAGAAAGCCATTATTTGCGATCTTGCAAATAATAGCTTTCTTTTTATTCTTCGTCTTCATCATCAGACAACGAGTCAAGTATAGGCAGGTCGACGACGGGCAGCGGACGGTCGATAACTGCATTGAACGATATAATCGTCTCGCTTCGCGAAAGCCCTAAAGGCTGCAACTTGTCATGTATTATATTCAGCAAGTGATGGTTGTTGACAGCGTAAATCTTGCAGAACAAATCATAACCACCCGTAGTATAGTGACATTCCACCACCTCGGGAATCTTGCGCAAAGCCGACACCACATCATCAAAGTCTTCCGGATTCTTTAGATACAACCCCACATAGGCGCAAGTCTCGTAACCGATTTTCTCCGGGTCGATAACGAATTGCGACCCTTTGAGAACTCCCAAATTAGTAAGTTTCTGAATGCGCTGGTGTATTGCTGCACCACTTACATTACAAGCACGAGCCACTTCCAAGAACGGAATGCGTGCATCTTCCGCGATAAGATGCAGGATTTTCTTGTCCAATTTGTCTAAACTTCTATGAGCCATTTTCTTATCTAAGTATGTTTTTTTAAGATTAAGATAGTGCATAACGGAAATACATTCGCCTCTCGTATGCATTTTTTATTACTTGCAAAGATAAGAATTATTATCAAATTTCACAACTTACTGGCGCAAAAATCTTTATATTTGCAACTTTTATACTTTATTTTACGCTATTATAACGTTTTATTCGATTTATTCGATTCATACAAGTGGATAAATCATACTTAAAAGAAATATATCACGCCTTTTCTTGACAATCGCCTGTTTTAATTTACCTATCGCCCTATTTGGTATTGCCCCTATGGGTAGCTGAATAGTTGACTCTCAAAGCATTAGCTTTGCGCAAGGCTTGCTTCACGTCGGTAATTGTTCCCATATCAGTATGCTTGTCAGCCTTGATTGATACAGTCATGGCTTCGACATCATCGGGCGACATGGCATCACGTTCAGATGCCACATAGTCGGTTACGTCGGCCACGCTGACAAACTTATCATTCATTTGTATGCGCACATTCTGGCCCCCCATCTCCCCCATCGGCCGGCCTATATAGATATAAGTAACGGTGGATTTCTTGGTCAGCCGGGTCAGTTCCGTACCCTCAGGCACTTGATACTCCACCTTCAAGGCCACTTTCCTCATGTGGGTTACGAGCATGAAAAAGAAAAGGATGGTGAATATCAGGTCGGGCAAGGAAGATGTATTAAGCCCCACCATGCCCCGTTTATGCCTCCTATAACTTATCATTCCGCGCCTCCTTTCTCCGTAGAATAGACCTCAGCAATACGTTGTGGTACGGCCTCGCGCAAGGTTTGTTGCTCTTCGTCGCTACACTCGGCAAACGAATGGTGGTAGTCGGCACGGGCCTTATCATCGCGCAGGCGGTTGTAGGCGGCCACTATCTCGTTCTGAACTTGGAAATAGGTATCGTATGAAGCCCTTCTATCGGCTTCCAACTGGATGATATGCTCCTTTCCTATGCGCCTTACGAAGGTCTCCACCCGCTCGCGCAGTTCGCCCACGCCAATCTCCCGTCCGTCGCAAGTGAGTTTGTTTCCACCATCAATGACAAGCCTCATCACCGTTCCCTCTTTCACATCCGTAGGCATTTGCTCCTCTTTGGGCGTCTCGGGTGGAAGTTGTCGGGTCAGTCCCTTGTCTATATCCATTGAAGTGGTAACAAGGAAAAAGATGAGCAACATAAAGGATATGTCGCCGGTAGAGGCCGTATTAATCTGCGGGATGCCTTTTCTTCGGAAACGAACGGTTCGCATATTCATCGTCAAGAAAGTTCTTTATTGCTTTTCGCCTGCCTCCTGCCATAGACGTAACCAAAGGCTATCGCCCCTAAAGCGGCAAGAATCATTACTATTGCCGATACTACAAAGGTGTCGGCTGCACGCAACCAAAGCACATCGGTGTAGGCAACGCCGTTCACGGAGATCGCTTTCGATGAGCCAAACACAAACGCGAGAAGCATCACAAGGGCTGTAAAGCCAAGAACACCATAGAAGATGCGAGCCACGCGCACACCGTTCTCCACAGAGTTGTCCTTGTCGCGCTCCTTCAATCCACGCACCACAGCCCACACGCCTACGCCAAACGCGGCCACGAGAAGCATCATCAGAAAGCCAATGAGGAAATCCGTGAGTACGGGTGCGTTGAAGTTGGGGTCTTCTACATACGGATTGTCATATCCGAGGAAATAGAAGGCGAGATAGATACCTGCCGTTACGCCTATCAAGGCATAGAGTATCGTGTGTGGGAATCCTGCCCTTTTCTTGTCTTTCATACGCCCAAGCCTTATTTCGATTGCTTATATTCGGCTATGATGTCGAGCAGTGTTATTGCCGTTTCCTCCATCTCGGCCGTCAGATTGTCTATCTTTGAAAGGATATAGTTATAGAACAACTGCAATATCAAGGCAACTATAATTCCGAAGATAGTAGTTATCAGAGCTACCTTCATACCGGCTGCCACCACCGTAGGATTGATGTCGCCCGCCATCTGTATCTGGTCGAACGCCATAACCATACCTATTACCGTACCCAAGAAGCCCAACGACGGGGCTATTGCTATGAAAAGGGTTATCCAAGAACAGCCTTTCTCAAAGTTGGCCACCTGCACCGAACCATACGAGTTGATGCTCCGCTCTATGTCTTCGAGCGATTTGTCTATACGCAACGTACCCTGATAGCATATCGAAGCTATCGGCCCGCGTGTCTCCCGACATAATTCTTTTGCGCCCTCAATGTCGCCAGCCTTTATCTTTTCTTCGTAATCGGACATAAACTTCTTCACGTTTATTTCCGAAAGGCCGAGGTATAGAATGCGCTCAATGCACACGGCGAGGCCAAGAACAAGGGCAAGAGCCACCAACGACATGAATCCGGCATTGCCTTCGATAAACTTTTTCTTTAACGACTTATAGAATCCCTCGTTTTCTTCTGGCACCATAAAGGCAGCATCCGTGCTGTCTGCTTCCACCACAAGGCTGTCCTCGGCTATCGAAGCACTATCGCCAACGGCCGCATCCGCTTTTTTTGCCTGTGGGTTAGGGTCTGTCGCATTGTCGGCCGCAGCCTCTGCCTGTCTTTGCTTCTCGCTTATAGCCTTCTGCCTGGGCGCACCGGGCTGGTCGGCAACGACAGTCGATGTGGCCTTAGCCTTTATCTCATCGGGCAAGGAAGCCCCGTTTGCAAACAAACTGTTGTTAGAAGCAATGAAAAGAAACACTGTCATTGCGAGTGGAAGTATCAGATTCTTCATACCTTTCTATATTAATGTGCGACCTAAAAAGCGAGATTCTTAGAGCCGGCAACCAAAATCAACATTAGAAGAAATCGTTTTGAAAAACGTTTTGCGGAAAGAGGGGGATTCGAACCCCCGAAACGCTTTTGACGTTTACACGCTTTCCAGGCGTGCCTCTTCAACCACTCGAGCACCTTTCCTTATAACTTTCGGAATGCAAAGGTATGTTTTTTCTGTTTATTATACGTATTTATCGTCGTATTTTATAAATCTTTAAGAAAGAGTTTTTAAGGTTATGAGGTTATGAGGTGGGAGGTTATGAGGTGAAGTTACACTTTTAAGGTGTTAAGTCGCTTCATTCTTATGTATCAGGTCTTAAAGTGAAATAGCAAAACAAATTTCACCTCACAACCTCCCACCTCATAACCTCAAAACCTTACACACTTCCCCTGCAAAACTCCTCTCCAATGCAAAAGCCTTCCTCATAAAGGCGTTCGAGCTTTGCGGTGTCTTTCTCAATCCGTCCTACTTCCATCTCACGTTGCGGACGCAAACAAACGATGCTGCCCTCATCCTCCATACGCTCAATCATCTCCAACTGACGGTTGTAGACTTCCACGCGATGGCTCAAGGCAACACGCAGGCGCGGATAGTTCTTATATATAAAATGTGGGATTTTATAGTCTCGCCCGGTGTTGCGGTAGCCTCTGTTGCGCGTGGCTATCACCACGTTACGCTTATGTCCGAGGGACATTGCGCGCTCCACGGGTATGCTGTCTACGATTCCTCCATCGAGCATCGGAATGCCGTCTACGCTGACAATTTTGCTGACATATGGAAGACTACTCGACGCACGCACAATATCGAGCGCACGCCGGCGGTCGGACGTCTCGGTCATATACATGGCCCGCCCCGTGAGACAGTTGGTCGTAACCATCTCGAACGTATGGGCGTATCTGAAATAAGTGTCGTAATCGAAGGGTACAAGCTCATTTGGGAAACGGTCGTAGAGCAGCACGGGGTCGAAAATGCAGCCTTGCGTAACGAGGTGACGCACACCTATATAATCGTATTTCGCAAGCATATCAATATTAGAAAAGCGCGCCCTACCCTGCTGGCGGCTGATATAAGACATACCATTGCACGCTCCGGCCGACACGGCGACAACATAATCGAAATATAATCCATGCTTCATAAAGGCATCGAGCACGCCGCTGGTAAACACTCCGCGCATACCTCCACCCTCAAGAACGAGTCCTGTATTTTTCTCAATCTTCATAAACCACCCACAAAGTTTACAGTCATATCAAGCACATTGCGGAAATCTCACGTAGCAAAACCTGCCTGTAAGGCCCACGGCAAATATCCGTTACATACTTAAATTACAATAAAATTATAATGCAAAGGTAGTGAAATTGCTCTAAAATAATTAACTTTGCAAAGTTAATACTATTAAAATTTACACTAATGTTCAGCAAAGAGACATATATTAACCGCCGTGCGGAACTTAAGAAACTTGTAGGAAACGGCATCGTCATACTTTTCGGCAATAACGAATCGCCATGCAACTATCCTGCAAACGCCTACTATCCGTTCCGTCAGGACTCTTCGTTCCTTTATTATTTCGGGCAGAAGCGCGATGGTCTTGTGGGCGTAATCGACGTAGACAATGATTGCGAAATGCTCATCGGCAACGACATCGACATCGAGGACATCGTGTGGTATGGCTCGGTTGACTGTGTGGCCGACCTTGCCGCACAGGTGGGCGTAAGCAAGAGTGCGCCGATGAAGGAGCTGAAAGGGATATGCGACAAGGCTTCCGGACTGGGACGCAAGATTCATTTCCTGCCACCTTATCGTTTCGATACGAAGATTCAAATATTCGATTTACTCGGAATACATCCCGACCGACAAAAGACTACGGCTTCGATGGAGCTGATAAAGGCGGTGGTGAAGATGCGCTCGACTAAGACGACCGAGGAAATTGAGGAGCTGGAACGCGCCGCAGAGATTGGCTACAAGATGCACACCACTGCCATGAGACTGACAAAGCCGGGCGTTACGGAGAAATTCATAGGCGGACAGGTAGACGGCATTGCCAACTCGTATGGTGCAATGGTGAGCTTCGCAACGATATTCTCGCAGCACGGAGAGATTATGCACGGCAACCCGTCGATGGCTGAACTTGAGGCGGGTCGTCTTGTATTGTGCGACGCGGGAGCCGAAACGATAAATCATTATTGTTCTGACAACACGCGCACGTATCCCGTAAACGGGCGGTTTACACAACGTCAGCTTGATATTTACAGCATCGTGGAGGAATGTCATGACTATGTTCTCGATGTCGCGAAGCCCGGAGTGAAATACATGGATGTTCACTTCGCCGTGTGCCGATTGATGACCGAGCGTCTGAAAGCTCTCGGACTGATGAAGGGCGACACCGACGAGGCCGTCAAAGCGGGTGCACACGCAATGTTCCTGCCACACGGATTGGGTCACATGATGGGTATGGACGTGCACGATATGGAAGGTCTCGACCAGATAAACGTGGGCTTCGACGAAGAGACACGACCCAACTTGGAGCAGTTCGGCACCAACTGTCTGCGTATGGGCCGCCGCTTGGAAGAGGGTTTCGTGGTAACTGACGAACCGGGAATATACTTCATCCCTGCGCTTATCGACGACTGGAAAGCATCGGGACACTGCAAGGAGTTCATCAACTTCGACCTTCTGGAGACTTACAAAGACTTCGGCGGCATACGCATCGAGGACGATGTTCTCATAACAAAAGACGGTTGCCGGTTCATCGGAAAAAACCGCATACCTTATCATCCTAAGGATGTGGAGGAGTTTATGGGAAAATAAAAAGCCCCCTCCAACTCCCCCAAGGGGGAGAGGATAAACACAAAGAGGATAGCGGAAAAGCCCCCTCCAACTCCCCCAGGGGGGAGAGGACAAACGCAAAGAGGATAGCGGAAAAGCCCCCTCCAACTCCCCCAGGGGGGGAGAGGACAAACACAAAGAGGATAGCGGAAAAGCCCCCTCCAACTCCCCCAGGGGGGAGAGGACAAAC
>URER01000035.1 GCA_900547005.1 uncultured Prevotella sp. | reverse complement strand
TGACTGCAAAGATAACATTTTTTATTTATACCCACACCTTTTTGCTACTGAGCCCCATTTTTGTGTTTGCCACACTCTCGTGGCTTACCGAGGCCATCCCATCATGGGCCACTTCGCTGGTTATCATCACCTCTATGTGCCTCACGGTGTCCAACAACAGCATCTCCTGCTTCAAGGAGACGGGCGCCAAACTCTCGGCAAACGGCTCGGAACTGGCTTTGACAAAGGACATAACTTTTACGAGCGGCGTCTACAAAGAGGATAAAATTGTGTTCGATTTGAACGAGAAAACTCTCGTATTGAACGGCAAGGACATTACGATGAAGCTCCCGGAGATGAAGAAGGGAGAAACTTTGCTCGTTACATATAAGGCGGCTGAGGGCGACAAAGGCTATATCAGCGGTTCAAAGAACATCACTATTAAAGGCGGACAGACGACTGATGGTGAGAAGACCGTGTTTGCAACGGTGAACAAAGATGGTCGCGTGGCACTCACAAGTAAGGGTGGGGCTGTTCATCTGAAGTCAATAGAACTGCTCGATAAGGCTACAGATGATAAGTCGGAGGTCGCTAAGAAATGGGATTTCACAACTCCTGGCAATGAAGACCTGAAGAAACTCGCTGCCGACCGTGCCGCATGGGTGGCAAAAGGCAATACATACAGCAACAAGGACGTGATAGAAGGTGCCGATTTCGGAGCGGAACTCAGTTCAACGGATATTATGGCAACCTTCGCCAATCCTGTAATCATGCTGTTCCTCGGCGGTTTCGTGCTTGCCATCGCAGCCACCAAGTCGGGGCTCGACGTGTTGCTCGCGCGCAATCTTATACGTCCGTTCGGCAATAAGAGCGAAACCGTGTTGCTCGGCTTCCTGCTTATAACGGGCGTTTTCTCTATGTTTGTGTCCAATACAGCTACTGCAGCCATGATGCTTACGTTCCTTACGCCCGTGTTTGCAGCCTTGCCGGCAAACGGGAAGGGTCGTATTGCACTTACATTGAGTATTCCTGTGGCAGCCAATATCGGTGGTATGGCAACACCAATCGGTACGCCTCCTAACGCCATCGCTGTGCAAGCGCTGCACGACACGCTTCATCTTAATATCAGTTTCGGCCAGTGGATGATGTTCATGTTCCCGTTGGTAATAGCTCTTCTCCTTATTTCTTGGGTGGTGATACTGCGCTTTTTCCCGTTCACGAAGAAGACTATTGAACTCGAAATTACCGGAAACGTGCATAAAGGATGGCGTATGTGGGTTGTCGCAATAACCTTCATAGTTACCATTCTCATGTGGCTTCTCGACCGTGTAACGGGTGTCGATGCCAACACCGTGGCTATGATACCTATGGGAGTGTTTGCCCTTACAGGCGTTATTACGGCCCGCGACTTGCAATCTATTGACTGGAGCGTCATCTGGATGGTTGCCGGAGGATTTGCATTGGGTCTCGGACTGAACGGCTCGGGACTTGCCGCAGCTGCTATCGACTCTATTCCGTTTGGCAGTTGGAGTCCGATTGTGATAATGGTAGTGTCGGGAGTAATCTGTTATTTGCTTTCAAACTTCATTTCAAACACGGCTACAGCGGCTCTTCTCGTGCCAATCCTCGCTGTTGTCTGCACCGGTATGGGCGACCGTCTCGATGCAATCGGCGGCACAAGTACGGTGATTATCGGTATTGCTCTTGCAGCTTCGAGCGCTATGTGCCTGCCAATCTCAACGCCGCCTAACGCTGTTGCTTACTCAACCGGACTTGTTAATCAGAAAGATATGCTTAAGATTGGTCTCATGATGGGTATTCTCAGTATGGTCATCGGCTACGGAGTACTCTATCTGGTAGGCATCACCCACTTGTTGGGATAAGCAGAAAAGACTTCGTTTCTGGCCGTTTTGTGCTCCGTTTTCTATCCCGTTGAAAACCGGCGAGTTGTAAACGGCTGAAAATTATAGCTTAAATTTTCTCTGAAAGTGGCACTTTTGGAAAAAATTTAAGCTATATTTTTTACTAAACTAAAGCGGTTGCTTTGCCATTACATGGTGGAGACATTGCAAAATAACCGTAATCTAAGATTAATTTTGAATACTTACTTATAGAAAAGAGTACGATAATGTTTGAGATAAGAAAAGCCACAAAAGACGATTGCCCGCAGATAAGGCAACTTGCAGAACAAATCATAAGGCACGTCAGGGTGATTTCTCGATAGGCAACGGATACTTTATGAACGACTATATCATGTCGATGGAACTCTGAAACCAGCTTTACGCTTAAGTCATTAATGCACAGTAAACCCGTATATTCTTCGTTACAAAAACTTTACAAAGCCGTTATTTTGCTGTGTAGATAAAGATTTTGTCGTTAGATTTTATTAGAGTTTCACAGGTTATTTGTATATTTGCATTTGTATTATGCGCAAGATGATAACGATATTAGGGCCGACGGCGAGCGGAAAGACAACGCTTGCGGCACATTTGGCTGCGAAAACGGGTGCTGAAATAATCAGTGCTGATTCGCGGCAGGTGTATCGTGGCATGGATATAGGTACGGGAAAAGATCTTGCCGACTATGTGGTGGATGGCAAAAAGATACCTTATCATCTCATAGATATATGTGAACCTGGCACGAAATACAATCTTTTTCGCTATCAGGAAGACTTCTTGAATGCATACGAAGATATTCGGAACAAGGGCGTGAAACCTATCCTGTGTGGCGGAACGGGCCTGTATATCGAGGCTGTGCTTAAGGGCTACTCTCTGTCGCCGGTTCCACAAAATGCCGAATTGCGTGAGAGGCTTGCTGGAAAGACACTCGAAGAGCTTACGGCGATGCTTGTCGAGTTGAAAAAAAAGACAGGAAGCACGATGCACAACCGTTCGGATGTGGACACGGCTCAACGTGCCATAAGAGCTATTGAGATAGAGGAACACAACTTGAACAATCCTATGCCGGAGCGGGAGTGCCCGCCTATCGACTCATTAATAATAGGTGTGGACATAGACCGCGATGAGCGGAGGCGCAAAATTACCAACCGGCTGAAAGCAAGGCTCGAAGACGGAATGGTGGAGGAGATACAAGGGCTGCTGCGCCGTGGCATTCCGGCTGAAGACTTGATATACTACGGACTCGAATATAAGTTCGTTACCGAATATGTAACGGGCAAATTGACTTATGATGAGATGTTCCGGCAATTAGAAATCGCGATACATCAGTTTGCCAAGCGGCAGATGACGTGGTTTCGGGGTATGGAACGCAGAGGCTTTCACATTCATTGGCTTGACGCAAGCAAGCCTATAGACGATAAGGTGATGGCTATAATGGAACTGACAGATAAACAGAGATGAAATATGGCAACTGAGACAAACACGAAATGGGGCATACTCTATTGTCCGAGAGATGGTTTTATGAAGAACCCGCACAAGCGTTGGGAGCGGATAGAAAAAATACTGCGCAATCGTGGTGTGGAGTTCGATTTCGTTCAGAGTGAGCGTGCGCGCAGTGTGGAGCGACTTGTTATGATGATGATAAACAATGGTTATAAGACTATCGTTATCGTGGGTGGCGACTCGGCTCTTAATGATGCTATAAACTGTCTGATGCTCGTTGAGAAACGGGTGCGCGACAGTATTGCGCTCGGTGTGATTCCAAACGGAATGATGAACGACTTCGCTCATTTCTGGAACTTCAACGAACACGAGATCGAAAAGACCATTGACTCGCTGATTACGCGCAGGATTCGCAAGATAGACCTCGGTTGCATACGATATAAGAACTCGAAGAATGAGAACTGCCACCGCTATTTCCTGAATTGCGTGAATGTGGGATTGATAGCTGCGATAATGAATCTCCGTCGCCAGACACATCATATTTTCGGCTCGCGAACGTTGTCGTTTGTGTTCTCTTTCATACTTCTTATATTCCAGCGGATGGAATATCTTATGGACATAAAAATCAATACAGACAAGATAAGACGCAAGGTGATGACCGTATGTGTGGGCAATGCTTCCGGATACGGGCAGACTCCGAATGCCGTTCCTTATAACGGCTTGCTCGATGTGTCGGTGGTTTCTCATCCCGAGATGACCCAGTTGATGGAAGGAATCTATCTATTTGTAAAGGGAAAGTTCTTGAATCACCGTAGCGTACATCCTTATAGAACGCGTGAGGTGGTTTTCAATACGGCGCAGCACGCTTTGGTTGGTGTCGACGGAAGATTGATGAATGGCGCGCCAATCGGTGCTTTTACAATTACGGTAGAGCAGGAAGTGATAAACTTTATAATTCCATAACAGCTTCTAATCCGCGTGCAGTACTCGAGTAATCAGTGTGTAGTACTCGAGTAATTCGTGTGTAGTACTCGAGTAATTCGGGCTTGATTACTGGAGTAATTTTGGTATAGTACTGGAGTATTTCTGGCTTAGTACTGCACTGTTTAATTGGGAACTCATCGAACTCACGTTAATTATATATTTGGAAATATGAGTAATTGCATATTGTTTAAGTATATAATTGTGTAGGAAAATTATGATTTATCCGTGCTCTGCAATCTTTCTCAGAGCATCGGGGTCTATGATTTGTATTGCTTTGCCTTTGGTTGCAATGATGTTTTTGTCGGCAAAAGCAGAGAGTGTGCGTATCGCATTGCTTGTCGTCATGTTGGACATTTCTGCAATATCGGCGCGGCTTATGCTTATATCTATCTTGTCGTTCTCGTCGGTTCCATACATCTCAATCAAGAAAAGCAATGCTTCGGCAAGTCTTCCGTATACGTGTTTTTGAGTGAGATTTATAGTTCTGTTGTCTGCGTGTCCTAACTCTTTGGCAAGGCAACTTATAAAGAACAGTGCAATGTCGTTGTTATTCTTGATTAGATCAAGGAAAATATTCATTGGAAGAAAAGCAATGACACATTCCTCGAATGCCATTGCGGCAGTGCGATATTCTTGTCGGGCAAGATAAGCGCGGTATCCGAAAAACTCTCCAGGCTTGAACACCCTCATAATTTGCGAACGTCCGCCCACACCTTCTTTATAAACTTTCACCTTGCCGGATACAAGAAACATCAGTTCCTCGGGTATTTCATGTTCACGATATATGATTTCGTTCTTTTGGAACACGCGCACTTGCAAGTTGTTTTTCACCAAATTGCATTGTTCTTCTGTTGTCTTTCCCCAGCTTGAAACAATCTGGCGAATGATTTTTGAATTGCTTATATTTTGTTCGGAACCCATATTTGCGTGCCTTTTATTGCGTTGTAAAATTCTTTACAAAAGTAAGTAAAAACTATGTAATAATCAAATTCTTTGTGGGAAATTGTTTGATATAACATATAAAGATATGTAAAAAATAAAATTCAGACCCAAATATTTTGGCAGAAAAATAAAAAATCGTAACTTTGAACTGCCGATGAAAAGACACCGATTTTGACGCATGAATTTTACCTAAATGATAAAGAATAGTAAACCTTAAAAGAATATGAGTTATCTAAGATTCGAAAAGGCTCTGATGACTAACTTAGAAGAGTCATTACCGAAGGAGTTGCTTCGCACAAATCGTTCGGGGGCTTATTCGTGTTCTACAATTGTAGACTGCAACATCCGCAAATATCACGGGTTGTTTGTCGTTCCTATTCCCGAATTGGACGATGAAAACCACGTGCTTTTGTCATCGCTTGATGTTACGGTGATTCAGCATGGCGCTGAGTTCAATTTAGGACTCCATAAGTATCAGGGCAACAATTACAGTCCGAAAGGTCACAAGTACATCCGGGAGTTTGATTGTGACACAGTTCCTACAACGATTTATCGGGTTGGAGGCGTATTGCTGAAGAAGGAGTTCCTGTTTCAGGCATACGCTGACAGACTTTTGATTCGCTACACTTTGGTGGACGCGCATTCGGAAACAACATTGCGTTTCCGTCCGTTCCTCGCTTTCCGCAGCGTAAGACAGTTTACGCATGAGAACTCTACGGCTTCTCGCGAGTATCATCAGGTGGATAATGGTATCAAGACTTGTATGTATGCCGGTTACCCAGACCTCTATATGCAGTTCTCAAAGAAGAACGAGTTTGTGTTCCAGCCAGACTGGTATCGTGGCGTGGAGTATCCGAAAGAGCAGGAGAGGGGATATGCCTCAAATGAAGACTTGTATGTTCCGGGATATTTCGAGATGAATATTAAGAAAGGTGAGAGTATTATCTTCGCCGCATCTACATCCGAGACGAAAACCGGAGGATTGAAGAAACTGTTTGATAAGGAAGTGGATTTGCGTGCTCCGCGCGACAATTTCTTCCATTGTCTTGTGAATGCTGCTCACCAATTCCATTATCGCACAAAGAAGGACGAACGCTATATCATAGCCGGTTATCCGTGGTTTAAGTGTCGTGCGCGCGATACATTTATCTCATTGCCGGGTCTCACGCTCTCTATTGAGGAGCAGGATTATTTTGAATTGGTCATGAAGACGGCGGAGAGAGACCTGCGCAATTTTATGGAAGGCAAGCCGCTTACAGGTAAGATTACCGAGATGGAGCAGCCGGATGTGCCACTTTGGGCTATATGGGCCATACAGCAGTATGGTAAGGAGGCCGGAAAAGAGCAGTGCCAGAAGATGTATGGCAAGCTGTTGCAGGATATTGTGGACTATATAATCGCTCAGAAACATCCTAATCTGACACTCGAAGAGAACGGGCTGCTGCATACTGAAGGCCGCGACAAGGCCGTAACGTGGATGAACAGTACGGCAAACGGTAAGCCGGTAGTGCCTCGAACAGGTTATATAGTAGAGTTTAATGCCCTTTGGTATAACGCATTGCGCTTTGCCGCATCGATGGCGCAGGACGAGAAACGCGTCCGTATGCTTGAAGAACGCGCCGAGTTGGCGAAGACATCGTTCGTAGATGTATTCTTGAATGAGTATGGCTATCTCTTTGATTATGTGGATGGTAACATGATGGACTGGAGCGTTCGGCCTAATATGATATTCGCTGTCGCGCTCGATTATTCTCCGTTGTCGCAGCAACAGAAGAAGAGCGTGCTCGATGTTTGTACCCGTGAGTTGCTCACACCGAAGGGATTGCGTTCACTATCTCCGAAGAGTGGAGGCTATAATCCTATATATGTGGGGCCGCAGGTGCAACGTGATTACGCTTATCATCAAGGAACAGCATGGCCGTGGCTTGGCGGATTCTATATGGAAGCCTGTCTGAAACTCTACAAGCGTACCCGGCTGAGCTTCATAGAGCGCCAGATGGTGGGTTATGAAGACGAGATGAGTTATCATTGTTTGGGTACAATCAGCGAGTTCTTCGACGCTAATCCGCCATTCAGCGGGCGTGGTGCCACCTCTTTCGCAATGAATGTGGGTGAGATTCTCCGCACACTGGAGTTGCTCGAGAAATATCAATATCAGTTCTAACCATAGGTGAAAAGCCTAAATAACAAACCATAAGCATAATGAAAGTATTAATGTTTGGATGGGAGTATCCGCCTCATGTATATGGTGGACTCGCTACCGCAAATTATGGTATATCAGAAGGCTTGCACGCTCAGGGCGATATCGAAATTACTCTGTGCCTGCCGAAGCCGTGGGGTGATGAGAGTCAGAACGCAGCGCATATATTAGCAATGAATGCTGTGCCTATCGCATGGCGTGATGTTGATTATGACTACGTGAACAGACGCGTGGGAAACATCATGAATCCCAATCTTTATTTCTCGCTCCGGGAACATATATATGCCGATTTTAACTATATGAATGTGAATGACCTCGGCTGTTTGGATTTTGCGGGAGGCTATCCGCAGAATCTGCACGAGGAGATAAATAACTATTCTATAATAGCAGGTGTCGTGGCACGACAGCAGGAATTTGATATAATTCATGCTCATGACTGGCTCACTTATCCGGCTGGAATACACGCTAAGAAGGTGAGTGGAAAGCCATTGTGCATTCACGTTCACGCCACAGACTTTGACCGCTCGCGTGGAAATGTCAATCCGACAGTTTATGGCATCGAGAAAAACGGTATGGATAATGCTGATTGCATTATGTGTGTGTCGGAATTGACACGCCAGACTGTGATAAACCATTATCACCAAGACCCGAGGAAGTGTTTCACCGTACACAATGCGGTGTATCCTTTGCGTCAGGAATTGCAGGATATTCCACGTCCCGACCATACTGGAAAGGAGAAAGTGGTAACATTCCTCGGTCGTCTTACGATGCAGAAAGGTCCGGAATATTTTGTTGAGGCTGCCAATATGGTGCTTCACCGCACTCGTAATGTGCGCTTCTGTATGGCTGGTTCGGGCGATATGATGGACCAGATGATTTATCTTGCGGCCGAGCGAGGCATCGCGGACAGATTCCATTTCCCGGGATTCATGCGTGGAAAGCAAGTGTATGAATGCTTGAAAGACTCAGATGTTTATGTCATGCCTTCTGCGAGTGAGCCGTTCGGAATCTCTCCGCTTGAAGCCATGCAGTGCGGAACACCTTCTATTATCTCCAAGCAGAGCGGTTGTGCCGAGATTCTTACCAATTGTATAAAGGTGGATTATTGGGATATTCATGCTCTTGCAGATGCAATCTACTCTATATGCCATAACGACAGTCTCTTCCATTATTTGCAGGAAGAAGGCAAACGCGAGGTCGATCAAATCACATGGGAGAAGGTTGGAACATGGATTCGCGAACTCTATATGCGCACACTCGGCTGGTAACATCAGCAGGAAGCCTTTAATTAAGAGGTTGGTGCATGATAATAGCATAACAAATAAACAGAAAGACAAACATTTTAAGACCCGTTGCCCCTGAATGGTCTTATTCCGGAAACGGAAAACAAGAGAGGGGTTAAAGATATGAAGACAATTTGTTTATATTTTGAGATACACCAGATAATACATCTGAAGCGTTATCGTTTCTTCGACATCGGTACAGACCATTACTATTACGATGACTACGAGAACGAGCGTAGCATCAGCGACATCGCAGAACGTTCATATATGCCGGCTCTTGAGACGTTGCACAACATGATAAATGAGAACGGCAAGTACTTCAAAGTGGCATTCTCGCTTTCCGGAGTGGGAATGGAACAGCTCGAAATGCACGCTCCGCAGGTCCTTGAGAAGTTGCAGAAGCTCAATGAGACCGGTTGCGTGGAGTTCCTTGCAGAGCCTTATTCTCACGGACTTTCTTCACTCGTGAATGAGGAAAGTTTCGCTGCTGATGTGAAAAAGCAGGCCGCTAAGATAAAGGAATATTTCGGAAAGGAGCCAACAGTGTTGCGTAACTCATCGCTCATATATAGTGATGATATCGGTTTGCAGGCTGCCAACTTAGGTTTCAAGGGTATGTTGACAGAAGGGGCAAAGCACGTTCTCGGTTGGAAATCGCCACATTATCTGTATCACAGTGCCCTCGCACCGAATCTTAAACTGCTGTTGCGCGATGTAAATCTGAGCGATGATATCAGTCTGCGCTTCAATAACTGCGATTGGGAAGGCTATCCGTTGTTCGCAGATTCATACGTTGACCGCATCGCTGCACTGCCGGAGCCGGAGCAGGTGATAAATATCTTCATGGAACTCTCAGCTCTTGGTATCGCACAGCCATTGTCGAGCAACATTCTTGACTTCCTCAATGCTATTCCAAAGTGCGCTAAAGAGCGTGGTATCACATTCTCTACGCCTACCGAGATATGTCAGAAGATGAAGAGTGTAGGTGCTATTGATGTGCCCGACACATTAAGTTGGGTTGACGAAGAGCGCGATGTGAGCTGCTGGCTTGGTAATCCGATGCAGCGCGAGGCTTTCAATAAACTGTATAGCGTTGCCGACCGTGTGCGCATTGCCGATGACCCGCGTATCAATATGGACTGGGATTACTTGCAGGCAAGTAACAATTTCCGCTTCATGACAACAAAACCGAGCAACGTAGGTCTCGACCGTGGAATATATATCAGTCCGTTTGATGCTTTCACCAACTATATGAATATTCTTGGAGACTTTATCAATCGCGTGAATACTCTTTATCCAGATGATATAGACAATGAAGAATTGAACTCTTTGTTGACGACTATCCGTAATCAAGGTGAGGAAATCGAGATGAAGGAAAAGGAGATTGTGCGCTTGCAGACGAAGATTTCAAAGATTGAAGCCGAGAGCGATAAGTTGCGTTCTACTGCCGAGAAAGCAAAGCCTGCTAAGGCTGCTGCAAAGAAACCGGCCGCAAAGAAGACTGCAACAAAGAAGGTTTCGAAGAGCGAATAGACTTATTATGTACTTTAATCCGCGCAACAATAGATTTTATTGGATAAAGAAGTTGCGTGTGATATTATTATTTTATACTAACCGCAGTATTTCCATGATGTGAGATACTGCGGTTAATTGTTTTATATCCCCATATTCAACCAGTTGGCAATCATGGTCTTTCCGTTCGGTGTGAGTATGCTTTCGGGGTGGAATTGTATGCTGTGAATATCGTATTCGCGATGGCGAAGCCCCATGATTTGGCCTTCGTCGCTTTCGGCTGTAATCTCAAGACAGTCGGGGAAGTTCTCCTTTGACACCACCCAAGAATGATAACGCCCCATTGTTATGCGTTGGGGCAGACCGTTGAACACCGGGTCATTGCCAAATTGAGTGCCTTCTGTCGCCACGCCATGATACACATCAGAGAGGTTTGTCAACTTTGCTCCAAACACTTCGCCGATGGCTTGGTGTCCGAGACATACCCCAAACATCGGTTTCCGGCCTGCGTATGTGCGTATAACATCGAGTAACAGTCCTGCTTCTGAAGGAATTCCCGGCCCCGGCGATAGCACAATCTTGTCATATTGTTCGAGAGTTTCCAGTTTGAAACAGTCGTTTCTGAGCACGGTAACATCTGCTCCGAACTCCTTTATCAAGTGCGACAGATTGTACGTGAAGCTGTCGTAATTATCTATTATTACTATTTTCATTTCTTTTTGTAGTTGATGAATTTATGATTTTGATAAGCTTTTTGACTTTCTGCCCAGACTTGCCAACCTTGTTTTATAGCTTTTCTGCTATCTGTATAGCCCTTCTCAGAGCACCCAACTTGTTGTTTACTTCCTGCAACTCATATTCCTCATTGCTCTTGGCAACAATGCCGCCGCCCGCCTGAAACCATAATTCATAGTTCCTCGATACGAATGTACGGATGGTGATGGCCTGATTCAGATTTCCGTTCAGACCGATGAAACCGATGCAACCACCGTATGCGCCTCTGTTATGCGGTTCGTATTCCGATATTAGCTGCATGGCACGCACCTTCGGAGCGCCCGAAAGCGTTCCGGCAGGAAATGTCTCAATGAACGCTTTTACCTTGTTGGCGTTCTCATCAAGCGTTCCACTGACGCGACTGACAAGATGCACCACGTGGCTATAAAACTGCATATCTTTGTAGAAGTCTACTTTCACATTATGACAGTTGCGCGACAGGTCATTGCGCGCAAGGTCTACGAGCATCACGTGTTCGGCGTTTTCCTTCGGATCGTTGCGCAGATACTCGGCATTCTTCTTGTCCTGCTCCTGATTGCCCGTCCTCTTTGTCGTGCCGGCAATAGGGTCTATGTATGCGTGGTCGCCCTCTATGCGGCAGTGGGTCTCAGGACTTGAACCGAAAATACGGAATCCTCCGAAGTCGAAATAGAACAGATAAGGCGATGGGTTGATGCTACGCAGGGCACGATACAGTTTGAAGTCGTCGCCCTCAAACTTTTGAATGAAACGGCGCGATATTACTATCTGGAACACATCACCGCGCAAGCAGTGGTTGATACATTTCCTTATGTTCGCCTTGTGTTCCTCATCGGTCAGCGTGGATGTGGCCTCTCCAACGGGATGGAAGTCGTATGCCCTCACATCTTGGCGGTCAATCAACTTCCGCAGCTTCTCAATCTCGTTCTCTCCGTTTAGAGTCAGCAGCGTGAGTGTATTGTTAAAGTGGTCGAATACGATGATGTCGCTATACATTATATATAATATGTCGGGCGCATCGTCCTTTTCCTGCGTCGCGTCCTTTATGGGAATGTCTTCAAAATAGCGCACCGCGTTGAAAGTCGTATAGCCGTATAGTCCGCAATACTCCGTGTTCTCGCCCGTGATTTCAAACCTCTTGATGAAGTTGTTTATCGCCTCAGCCACAACGTTTTTGGCCATTCCTTTCTCTTGTTGCTCCACCCTTTGCGTTTGGGTTGAGCCATCGGGGAATGTCGCCGTAATCATGCCGTGGCTCACAGCGATGCTTGCTATCGGATTGATGCATATAAAAGAGCGCGAGTTTTCCTTGCCGTGATAGTCCGAACTCTCCATCAGCGCACTCTGAGGGTATATGTCACGCAGGCGCATATATACTCCTACGGGAGTGTGAAGGTCTGCGAGGATTGTGCGGGTGGTGGTGTTATAGGAAAAAAGCCTTACTTCCAACCCCTCTCCAAGAGAGAGGGGAGTGGTATGCTCTGTCTGATACTCTTCTTTATTCATATTTGGTTCTTCTTTACCTTGTTATGATATTTAATCCTTATAGTTGTTATGATTTTAATCCAATTACAATATTTCTCTTTTATCATCGTTGTTATATTTCTTATTATCGTTGGTAATCACTCCCCTCTCTTTTGGAGAGGGGTTGGGGGTGAGGCTGTTATAGTTCAGATACGTCAGTATGTCCTTGTCGCCGCGTCCGCTGACCGTCAGTACCACGATGTCGTCGGGCTTGAAACTGAGCTTTTTCAGTGCCGCCACAGCGTGCGCACTCTCTATCGCCGGGATTATTCCCTCGGTGCGCGTGAGTTCATAGCCGGCATATATTGCCTCGTCATCGTTTATCGCCACAACCTTTGTTCTGCCTCTTTGAGCCAAGTCCGCGTGCATCGGACCGATGCCGGGATAGTCGAGTCCTGCACTGATGGTGAACGCTTCCTTTATCTGTCCGTCGTTGGTCTGCATCACGAGCGACCTCGCACCGTGTATTATACCCACAGTTCCGCATTTCATTGTAGCCGCCGTGTGGTCTGTGTCGATGCCGTGTCCGCCCGCTTCAGCAAGTACAATCTTCACCCTCTCGTCATCGATGTAGTGGTATATCGTTCCCGCAGCGTTCGAGCCTCCGCCCACGCAGGCTATCAGATAGTCGGGATAGTCGCGTCCCGTCTTCTCCGTCAGTTGTTCTTTCAGTTCCTTTGATATCACGCTCTGCATCTTTGCTACGATGTCGGGGTAGGGGTGAGGTCCCATAGTAGAGCCGACAAGATAGTAAGTATCCTGCGGATGACAGCACCAGTCGCGTATCGCTTCCGAGCAGGCATCGCTCAGTGTCATGTTGCCCGTGGTTACTGGATGCACCGTCGCACCCAACATCTTCATGCGTTCCACGTTGACGTGCTGGCGCTCTACATCGGTCTTGCCCATGAAAACCTCACATTTCATATCCATAAGCGCACATACCGTCGCAGTCGCCACACCGTGCTGACCTGCTCCCGTCTCAGCAATCACGCGCGTCTTACCCATCTTTTTCGCTAAAAGAATTTGCCCGATGGTGTTGTTTATTTTGTGCGAGCCGGTGTGGTTCAGGTCCTCTCGTTTCAGATAGAGCCTGCATCCGTACTTCTCGCTCATGCGTTTGGCATAATACAATGGCGACGGACGACCTGCATAGTCTTTCAGCAGAGCCTTGTATTCCGATTGAAACTCCTCGCTTTCGATAATCGGAATATATGCCTCTTGCAGGTCGTGAACGCACTTGTATAATATCTCCGGAACGTAAGCTCCCCCAAATTCACCGTAGAAACCGTTTTTGTCAACTTTATATTTCATAGTCCTTAATCTCCTTCTTACTCCTATTATCTTTCTTTTACTTCATTGAATTATACTTGTTATTCAGCCAGACACTTCATCAAGTCATCAACCGCCTTGTCTGCGTTACCATTGTTCTCATTGAGAAGTGTTACGAATTTCGAGCCGATTATGGCTCCGGCGGCATTCTGTTGCGCACTCTCTAATGTCTGCTTGTTGCTTATTCCGAAACCAATCATACGCGGATTCCGCAGATTCATGGCGTTGATGCGGCGGAAATAGGCCTGTTTTGCCTCATCGAAATTCTTTTGCGCGCCCGTGATACTTGCCGAACTGACCATATAAATGAATCCGTCGGTGTGCTCGTCGATAAACCTTATGCGCTCCTCCGAGGTTTCCGGCGTTATCATCATGATTATCCGCAGGTCGTATTTGTCGGCTATCGGCTTTACCTCTTCTATATAGTCTTTGAACGGGAGGTCGGGAATGATGGCACCACTCACGCCTGCTTTCACGCAATCTTGGCAGAACCGCTCTATTCCGTAGTGCATTATCACGTTGAGATAGCCCATGAGAATGAGCGGAATCTCAACTTCGTCCTTTATCTCCTCCAACTGACTGAAAATGCGTTTCAGTGTTATCCCGTTCTTCAAAGCCCTTGCTCCGGCACTCTGGATCACCGGCCCGTCGGCAAGCGGGTCGCTGAACGGTATGCCAACTTCAATCATGTCAATGCCTTTACGTTCGAGAGCCTTTATCACATCGCCGGTTCCCTCTACCGTTGGACAGCCTGCGCAGAAGTATATAGACAGCAGCTTGCGGTCTTTGTTTTCGTTGAATAATCTGTTAATTTTGTTCATGTCGTTTTTATTTTTGAGTATATAATCCCCCTTACCCCCATTTCGATAAGGGTATTTTATTGGGATTATATAAAGTTGTTATGATTTTTGTTGATAAGATATTGTGTTATTTGCGCACCGCCTCTATGAATTCTTTCAGCATCTCAGCGTCCTTTACAGCCGGCTCTGTTTCAAACTGTGAGTTCAAGTCTATTCCGGCAAACTGCGGATGGCTGAATTTTTTGATACGTTCGGCATAGTCCGGCCCGATGCCACCACTGAGAAAGAATGGCGTTTTGCCGTTGTATGCTTTCAGGATGTCCCAGTCGAACTGTTTTCCACTACCGCCTTTCTGCGTTGTTTTGGTGTCGAATAGGAAATAATCCACGTGTCCGTCAAACTCGTCGCATTGCTTCAAATCTTCCGAAGTCTCTATTCCGATAGCCTTGATAATCTTTATTCCGGGGTGAATATCAGGGTCTACGGTGCGTCGCAGATTGTCAATCATTATGCTGCTTTCGTCTCCATGCAACTGCACGGCATCAAGATTGTAGTTCACTATGCGCGTTACGATGTTCTGTGGCATATCGTCGACAAATACGCCCACACGTTTCGCGTGTGCCACCGTCCCGTTTTCGTTTTCCAGCGAGGAATAGTCTGGGATTATTCCCGCCCGACTTTTTATCTGACTGACATAACGTGGACTCTCCTTATAGAATATGAAACCAATCCAGTCGGCTCCAGCCTGCTCTACGGCGCGTATGTTTTTGGCTTCGCGCATACCGCATACTTTGATTATCATAGTTGTCTTATTTGTTTAATGAAGTCTCCGAGCGATGCTCCCGGACTTGTTGTTTTCATGAAATTCTCACCTATAAGGAAACCGTCGAAACCTCTTCTGTGCAGTTCTTTCACGGTTTCGGGATTGCCGATTCCGCTTTCGCTCACTTTCACAGCCTTGTTTGGCAGCTTCTCTGCGAGCCGGAATGAGTTCTCAACGTTTGTTATGAACGTTCCGAGATTGCGATTGTTGATTCCGCACATATCCGGTTCCATGTCGGCGTATTCCAACTCTTGCTCTGAATGCATCTCCAGAAGAACCTCCATTCCCAACTCGTGAGCAGTACTCATTAGCGTCCGGCACAGTCTCTTATCCATCGCGGCAGCTATCAACAGTATTGCCGAAGCACCTGCATGACGTGCCATGAACAGTTGGTATTCGTCTATAACGAAGTTCTTATAGAGTATCGGAATTTTTACCCCGGCCTCTCTTGCGATGCTGATATATTCGTCATAACCTCCGAAATATTTGTTATCGGTTAGAATACTTAGTGCCGCTGCGCCGTTTTCCTGATATTCTAAAGGAATGATTTCGGCTTTCCCATCCTCTTTTATCCAACCTTTTGAAGGCGATTTGCGTTTGAACTCTGCGATAATTCCCGTATTGGAATCTTTCAGGGCCTGCTTCATAGAGGGGCAAACACTATCCAACTCTTTTTCAACTATGCCGTATAGCTGTCTTGGTGGCAGATATTTCTTGCAGCCTTCCACTTCTACACGCTTCCATGCAATTATCTCTTCCAGTATATCTTTCATACTTTTTGTCCTTTCTTCCGCCTGCTCTATGAGTTCAGTTCAACGAATTTCTTGAACGTAGCGAGTGCTTTTCCACTGTCGATACTTTCCCGTGCAATCTCGATACATTCCTTAATATCTTTCTTTCCTTTCTCCATAACCTGGATTCCGAATGCCGCATTCGCGACTACGATATTCTTCTGAGCCGGCAGCGCGCGGTTTTCGAGCACTCGGTCGAATATTTCTTTAGCCTCCTTCTCGGTAGCTCCGGCCACCAGCTCTTCCGGTTTGGTGATGTCGAAGCCCAGTTCCATCGGGCTGAACACCTTTTCATATTGGTTTGTCGTTACCTTAAAATTGCCTGTAAGAGAGATTTCATCATATCCGTCGATGCTGTTTACAATACCGTAGTCGATGCCGATTTTGCGGTAGACATTATCGTACAGGCGCATCTGGTCGAGGCTTGCCACGCCGAGGAGCTGTGCCTGGGGCTGCGACGGGTTCACGATAGGGCCGAGAAGGTTGAATACCGTGGGGAATTGAAGGGCCTTCCGGATGGGGCCTACAAATTTCATTGCGCGGGCGAAAAGCTGTGCGTGCAGATACACTATGCCGGCCTCGTCCATCGAACGGTTCAGTTTGTCGATGTCATCGGTGAATCTCACGCCGTGCTCCGCTATCACGTTCGATGCTCCGCTCACCGATGTGGCCGAGTAGTTGCCGTGCTTTGCCACCTTATAGCCTGCTCCTGCAATGACGAAACACGCTGTTGTCGATATGTTGAACGTGTTCTTGCGGTCGCCGCCTGTGCCCACCACGTCAATGTAGCGGTCGCAGTCGAGGATTGTCGGTACGCCGGTTTCGAGTATCCCGTCGCGGAATCCGAGTAGTTCGTCCACTGTTACGCCGCGCATTTGCAGTCCTGTGAGCAGCGCGGTAATCTGTTCTTCGGGGAACTCCTGTTTTGTTATGCCTACGAGAATGGCTTTTGTCTCCTCACGTGTGAGAGTCTCGTGATTCAGTATTCTGTTTAGAATTTCGTTCATTTTCATTGTCCGTGTCTCCTTTTTCTTTTTGTTTCTTTTTTTTTTTGAAGTAATGGCGGAGTGTCGGGTCGGCTCCTGTTTGTAAATCTTTTGCGTCCGTCAGCCTTTTCCCGACGTAACATCAATGAAAAAAGGCCTGTCGTAAGAACGGCAGGCCTTATTGGTATCTTAATGTATCCACATGGCTAACGGACTCACGACTTTAGAATCTTGAGTTGCGCCACCACCATGATGTTGATACATAAATTCTCATTTTGTTTATAGCTTTATTTGTTATTTCGTTTGCAAAAGTACATATTTTCTTTTAATATGCAAACTTTTTTGCGATATTTTTACGATTTTTTCTTTTATCCAGTGTTTACAATGTTTCTTCTATATAGGCTCCTTGCTTGTCCTTTCTGTCAGCGGCAATGAGCTTCCGGCATTGTCGTTGAACAGTCATACGGCTACCAATTTATTGCGAAAGTTTTTGTTACAGAGCATTGCAAGAGTTCTGTACATTTTCTACAAAGGCTCTGTACTTTTACTACAAGGGCTTTGTACTTTTACTACAAAGGCTTTGTACAAAAAGTACAAAGGCTCTGTACAAAAAGTACAACGGCCATGTACCGTTCTTGTAGTGCGTCGGTGGTGTTTTCATGCGGGCTTCAACGCCTTTTTATCGGTGTCAGAACTCATGGCGATTCTTGCAGGTAGGCATCGGAAAATTATCTTCTAAGGCTGCCGTCGGATAGTGCTGGTATATGGATGGAGGATATTTCGGAATGTATATGAATTGTGGTTAATAAATGTTTTGCCATTTGGAGCTTGTCGGACTTTTTCTTATTTTTACATAAACAATTTTGTTTAACGAATAAGATAAAGGAGAAAAATCATGGAAAAGTTGTTTAAAAGAAGCATGACGTTGCTTATCTGTACTTTTGTTGTGTGCTTGTGCGCCAACGCCGGCAACGACAAAGTTATATCATTCAGCCAGTTACCGGCTGCCGCCAAGCAGATAGTAAAGAAAAATTTTACAGGCAAGACAGTCGCTTTGGTGAAGATGGAGAGTGATTTGACGGGCAAAAGCTATGAGGTCATCTTCAACAGCGGAGACAAAATAGAGTTCAGCCGCAATGGTAATTGGACGGATATTAGTTGTAAGTCATCGCAGGTTCCTGCGCTCCTTGTCCCGTCTGCTATCAAGAATTACGTGCGCAAGAATTACCCCAATGCTGCTATCAAGAGCATAGAGAAGGACCGTAGAGGGTATGAAATCAAGCTGTCTAACCGCCTTGAGATTACTTTCGACAAGAATTTCAAAGTGACAGATATTGATGACTGATACCGTGGCGATGCGAATGGGTATGAAAATATTTTGGGACAACCATAAGACAGTTGTATTTTCCGACTGTATGGTTGTCCCGAAACGTTGAATTGGTGTTATGTGATCAGAATTTCCACTTTATTCCTGCGGTCACCCAAGTGCCTGGTTGCTCCACGTTTCCATAGTCAACATAATCCTTGTCGAAGATGTTGTTGGCTTCTATATATATATAATAATGTGTAGCATTATACGACAGACGGGCGTCGAAGATACCGTATGGAGCATACTCTTGTATGTTTCCGGTCACGTCGGTATATGTACCCGTGCGGTCTTGGAAACGATATTTCAATCCCAAATCAACATTCTTAATGATATTGAGGTCGAGCGACGCAGTTAATTTGTGGCGCAGATACTCCAGAGCGTACTGCGATTGCAGGTTTGCCTTGAGGTCTTTGTCCTGGTCGATGTAGCTGTATGCCACATTGAGAGAGCGCAAGACGCGCTGTGAGGGAAGTAGGGTAGAGAAGTCGAGCAGTGCCGACATCTCCATGCCGAGGCTGTTCAGCCGTGTATGGTTCACGCTTTGCCATTCCGGTTCGGCCACTGACGTGTCCATTATCCAGTCAATCATGTTACGGCCGTGATGATGGTAGACGCTTAACTTGCCTCTGAATCCGCGTGAGATATATTCCGCGCCACCTTCGATGGCCGTCATCTCTTCCGGCTTTAAGTATTTGTCGGCCTTGTGTCCGCCTACGCTGTAATATAATTCCGTGAACGATGGCATACGCAGCGACGTGTTATAAGACGCATACAGTTTCCAGTTATTGCCGAAACGATAGCTTGCGTCCAGTCCGGGATAAACCTTGAACGACATTCCGTTCCATGTGTTTTTGACGGCTATGAGTCCTGCCGATAGCGTGAAACGCTTTAATAAGATATTGTGTTCAAGGTTGAAGCTGATGTTAGAACGGTTCAGTCCTAACGTATATTCACGGTCGGTACCGTGTATGGGCTTCGGGGAGGCAAGCGGTTCGCCGAGGTTTCCACTTATCAAGTCCTCGTTTCTGAATTCCGCACCGAATGCTGTGCGTCCCAAAGTCCAGTCAAAATAACTGTTCATGTTTACGCCGAACACGTCCGTGCGGTGATAATTGAAAGGCACGGATGCCTCAGAACCTCTTATCAACTCGAAGCGGTCGTAAGTTCTGTTCCAATAAACAGCAGGCTTAAAGCGGAACCGCCGTCCTGTGGTCTCAGCCTGAATGGCTGTGTAAGTCTTTGTGATGCGCTCATATTGGTCATCGAATTTCGCACTGTAAAACGTGTTGGAGCCATAGCCTTTGGTGCTAAGTCCTGTATGCCAGCCCACTCTTATGCCGGTGTCGGAATATTCGCCCTGATAGAAAACCTTACCGCCGTTGTAGTCGGCATTAAGTCCTCCTGACTTGTTTCGGCTGAAACCGTCGCTTCGGGTGTAGCTTCCCGATAGCTGGTTGTTCCATCTGCTGCTTTTGATGTTGCCCCGTGCGCCACTCGAGAGATAGCCGAAAGAGCCTCCTTCGATGCGTACCTCGCCACTCGTCTTGTCTGCCGGTCGGGTAACGATGTTTATCGCACCCACCAACGATGACGTGCCATAGACTCTTCCGGCCGGACCTTCGAGCACCTCAATGCGCTCGATTTCGCTTAATTCAACGGGGAGGTCAAAGGCATTATGCCCGGTTTGCGGGTCACAGATGTTGATGCCGTTGAGCAGGATCGTGATTTGCTCGTTGGTTCCGCCTCTCATACTGATGTCGGTTTGTGCCCCAATAGGACCACGCTGGCGGACATCAACGCCTACGGCGTACTTCAGCAAATCGTTAACACTTTGTACCGGCGCAGACTGAATGTCCCTGCGGTCCAGTACAGTTACCATTCTCGCAGCCCGGCCTGCGCCAAGCGGTGCGCGCGACCCGGTGACTTCTACGTCATCGAGCAATATTCCTTTCTCTCGTGTCAGGCTCGTGGTCGAGTCGGCCACACCCTCTACGGTGACTGTTTCCGCAGCCGTTGCGTGGTTGAGTGTCGCCACGCTGAGGGTTCCGATAATGACCTCACGTCCCACACAAGCGAAAAGTGCATACCCCTTGTTCGTGAATTGCGTGAACTTCTGGGGAGCGCGCTTGTTGAAAAATGATTTGTACATAAAATAATTTATTAATAAAAAAGAGGCTGCGCCTATTTTGACACAGCCCCGCAAAGGTACAAAATACAGATTAAACGGCAAAGGTTGCATTATGAATTTTTATTCCTTCGGATATAATAAAAGCACCCCCGTTGCGTTATAAAGATGAATATAAATAGAAATATAAAAGCGCCTATGAAGCATTTTACACCGTCAGACCTTAGTCCGTCTGAAAAAACACTTAGTATAATACGCCAGATTGCATATACATATCGGGCAGTTAAGATTAACGGTAGTACAAAATCATATTGCCTCAACTGATATATGCAGACTTTGGTATCGCCATCTTTGCTCGCTGCCGACTTTCTCAATCTTCAAAGTGAGATTGAGATGATAAACCGTAGTGATGCGGATTGGCTTCATCTCGACATCATGGACGGTATGTTCGTGCCAAACATTTCATACGGTTTTCCTGTAATCAAGTCTGTGGCTAAAGTGTGCAAGAAGCCTCTTGATGCCCATTTCATGATAGAAAAGCCGGAGCGTTATATCCGTCAGACGGCCGATTTGGGCGTGATGATGATGAATGTTCATTATGAAGCGTCTCTGCATTTGCATCGCACGGTGCAGGAGATACACGCTGCCGGAATGAAAGCGGGTGTTACACTAAACCCGACAACACCGGTGTGTGTGCTCGAAGACATTGTAAACGATGTGGATATGGTGCTTCTTATGAGTGTGAATCCGGGCTTTGGCGGGCAGAAATTCATTGAGAATACAATAAAGAAAGTGGGACGGTTGCGTGAGTTGCTCGACCGTGCAGGCAGTCATGCTTTGATAGAGGTGGATGGAGGCGTTCAGGCTGAGACGGCACCGCGTCTTGTCAAGGCCGGTGCTGATGTGCTTGTCAGTGGCAGTTATGTCTTCAAATCTACCGACCCGATTTCTACTATCACTGCTCTTAAGGCTCTGAAGAAATAAGTGCGAAAGTTTTCTCATGTCTTTCTGTGTATGAAGGATAGAGGAGTGTGCAGGGAAAAATATATTTATTGGGATAAAAAATAGCCGCATCAACTACTTGTTTGGGTACTGATGCGGCTTTATTTATAGTTATATTAAACCTTAATATCTAAACATTAAGCTTCCTGTTTTACGCTAATTGTAATTGGATTTTATGGCTTTTTGCCATTCTTCTGAGGTTCAGAATCGCATAACGCATACGTCCGAGTGCAGTGTTTATGCTCACATTGGTAGCCTCGGCAATCTCTTTGAAACTCAGTTCCTGATAGAACCGCATGAAGACAACTTCACGCTGGGCCGGCGGAAGCATATTCATCATCTTCTTTACGTCTGATAAAATCTGCGTGTTTATGAATGTGCTTTCGATGCAGTTGTCGAGAATGGACAGGTCTTTTATGTTCGACATATCGTTGTCTTTTGGCGCTTCAATGATATTTTCGGTGCGTTGCTCGCGATACCAGTCCATTATCATGTTGTGGGCGATACGCAAAAGCCATGCGCCGAACTTTCCACTCGGTACATACTTGCCTTGTTGCAGGCGTGTGATGACCTTAACGAATGTTTCCTGAAAAATGTCGTTAGCGCAGTCTTGGTCGCGTACAACGAATAAGATATAAGAAAAAAGCTTGGATTGGTTTCTCAACAAAAGCAAATCAAAAGCCTTCCTGTCCCCTGCAATATATGACATGGCCAACTCCTCGTCGGTCATCTCTTCGATTTTTTTCATTCCTTAAATCCTTTTATTTTAAGTAATGGTGTTTCGATAGGCTTCTGATGCTTATACTGTTTTATATTGTGCAAATATAGAAATATTTTCTTTTACGTACAAATTTTTTTGTGTAAAAGTATCCGAATCACACATTTAGAGGCTTAATTAAAGAGTTCAAACATATTGCTTGATATGTTTTTTATTCCTATTATTCCCAAATAATTCTCCCGATAGCCAAATACTTTTAATCGCTTGCCCTTGTTTTCCGGATGGTCTTCAAGGTTTGCTGCTTTGCGAATATTAGATCCGCTCTTCAGTTCTATGGCTATTACGTTGTCTGTGTTTGTCTCTTCCGGGTCGTCTGCTAAGAGTAAGGCCGATGCTCCACTGAAAGGTGCTGTAAAGTCGGCGTTACTTATGTTTCGCGTGCAAGAACCGACAATATATCCTTCTACCCAAACACCGCCGCTCAAAGACTTGTTTATGAAATCAGTTACGCTTATAACATCTCCTGTTCCAATCTCAGAATCGCCCTTATCCGGGTCATTTCCGTCTGCAATGTCGCCTTCCTCCGTGTTCTTGTCCGAGTCATCATCCGGGTCTACGACAGTGTCATCACCATCAGAATCATCGCCTGAGTTGTCAATGTCGCCATCTCCAGGGTTGTCATTATTGCCATCAGAGTCCGGATTGTCGGGCTTTTCAATGGGCTTTTCAGTCTTGTCGTTGTTGTCTTCATCGTCAATGACCGCTTTTTCACAGGCTGTAAAGGCTGCGAAAAGGATTATTATAGGGAGTAAGCGTAATAGTTTCATATCTTGTCGGTTATGTTTATGATGTGGCAAAAGTAGTAAAAAATTATGACACAACAATATAAATGCTATGATTTTTATTAAACAAAAAGAGGTTGGTGCAGGATGCTACCAACCTCGAGGGAAGATTTCGTAACTTGCGAAATCGCTAAAAACGTGCTACAAATATATAGGTTAATATCCACAATTCCAAATTTTTATCGACAAAAATCATTTTTTTAACATTGTCTATATGGGCGTAATAGAAAAATATGCTATCTTTGCAACACTAAAGCAAATATAATATAGGGCTGCAAACGCGGCATTGTCTATTTGTTGTGATAAACAAAATCATTAATTATACATTTATTTTAAATCAAAAAATCAAACAAACCATTATGCGTTACTTAAAACTTATCTTATTGTGCTTGGCTCTTCCGATGGCGGTTTTCGCGGATAATTGGAACGAGAGCTTGTACAAGCAAATTGAGCAGAGTATCGTTGAACCGACTTTTGCCGACCGTATCTTTGACATTACAAAGTACGGAGCATCGGTCAAAGCCGATGCTGCAAAGAACCAAAAAGCCATAAACAAAGCCGTTGCGGCGTGCTCCAAGAAGGGCGGCGGTAAGGTTGTCGTGCCTGCCGGAGAGTTCAAGACAGGAGCAATCACGTTGAAAAGCAATGTAAATCTTGAGATTCAGAAAGACGGAAAACTGCTTTTCGTGTTCGACCCAAAACTTTATCCAATAGTGCTGACACGCTGGGAAGGAATGGATTGCATGAATTACTCGCCCTGCATATATGCATACGGTGAAAAGAACGTGGCAATAACGGGCGAGGGTACAATCGACGGAAGTGGCAGTAACGACACGTGGTGGAAGATGTGCGGCAAGGAACGCTTCGGCTGGACACCTGATTTGAAGGAAAGCCAAAAGATTGGTCGCCCGCTGTTGTTTGAATATTCAGAGGGCGGAAAGCCTTTCGAAGAGCGCAATATGGACGGAACTGGACTGCGTCCGCAGCTCATCAATCTCTATAAATGCGAGAATGTGGCTATCAAAAATGTAACTTTGCTGCGCTCTCCGTTCTGGGTTATCCACCCGTTGTTGTGCAAGAATCTCACGGTTAAGGGCGTTAAGATTTGGAACGAAGGCCCGAACGGTGACGGATGCGACCCGGAATCGTGTGAGAATGTGCTTATAGAGGACTGCGATTTCCATACCGGCGACGATTGTATCGCAATAAAGAGCGGACGAAATGCCGACGGCCGTATCTGGAATATCCCTTCTAAGAACATCATTATCCGTAATTGCGTTATGGAAGACGGACACGGTGGCGTTGTCGTAGGTAGCGAAATTACCGGCGGATGTCAGAATGTGTTTGTTGAGAACTGCAAGATGGACTCGCCAAACCTCGACCGTGTGCTGCGCATAAAGACCAATACGTGTCGTGGCGGTGTGATAGAGAACATCTATATGCGCAATGTTGAGGTTGGACAATGCCGTGAGTCGGTGATGAGAATCAACCTTTCTTACGAACCGAACGAGCCGGCCAAGCGTGGCTTCATACCAACAGTGCGCAACGTCTATATGAGTAACGTAACCTGCAAGAAGAGCAAATACGGCATACTTATCAACGGATTGGACGAAGCCGACAATATATATAATATTAATGTAGAGAACTGTAACTTCACGGGCGTGGAGAAAGAGGCTGTGAAACGTACAGGAAAGAGCCATGATTTGCATTTCGAGAATTTGATGGTAAATGGAAATCTGGTGCTTTTGGAGCGTCCTTACAAGCATTATAGTGAGTGGATGACGCACTCGGAGATGGCGCGTGTGCCCGAGCCTTATATGCTCGACTTTGCAAAGAAGCCCCGTTGGAGCTATACAAGTGGTACGGAAATGGGCGCGATGCTCGACACTTATCTGCGCTACGGAGATGAGAGCATCTACGAATATCTTAAGAAATATCCCGCAAAGATGATTGATGAGAAAGGCAACGCCACGGGATATAAGTATGAAGAGTTCAATCTTGACAACGTGCGCCCGGGCAAATTCCTCTTGGGAATGTATCAGAAAGAGCCGCAGGCCAACGTGCTTGCAACACTGAAAACGCTTTTCAAGCAGCTCGAAAAGCAACCGCGCACAAAGGAAGGCGTTTATTGGCACAAGGCAATATATGCCAATCAGGTGTGGCTCGATGGCATTTTCATGGGCTTGCCGTTCTACACAGCTGCCGCTCCGGTGCTGAAAGGCGAGAAAAAAGCAAAGAAATACTATGACGATGCGGTTGACCAAATCGTGAAAACAGACAAGCGTACATACGACGAGAAGACCGGATTGTGGAAGCACGCATGGGATGAGACACATTCAATGTTTTGGGCTGACAAGGAAACGGGTAAGTCGAAGCACTCTTGGGCACGCGCTATGGGATGGTACACAATGGCTATGGTAGAAGAGCTCGACGCTCTTCCAGAGAACTACGCACGCCGTCAGGAGGTGATAGACATTTTCAAAAAGGCCATGAGCGCACTCGTTAAGTGTCAGGACAAGAAGACCGGCGTATGGTATGATGTGCTCGATGTGAAGGATAAACGCAACTATTTGGAGTCTACCGCAAGCTCTATGTTCGCTTATTGCTTGCTGAAAGGCTATCGCAAGGGCTATCTTGATGAGAGCTTCCGCGATGCCGGCGTGAAGGCATACAAGGGAATCATTAAGGAGTTTATCAAGGTGAATGCCGATAAGACAATCTCTCTCACGCAGTGTTGCGAGGTTAGCGGCCTCGGCCCCGGCCCTGGTCCATACGTTAAAGAGCCTAACTATCGTCGCGATGGCAGTTTTGAATACTATATGTCTGAGCCTATTCGCGATAATGACGGTAAGGGAGTAGGCCCGTTTATCTGGGCTTCTTTGGAAATGGAACAGATGTGCCATGACGGCAAGATGATTTGTCCCAGCAAGCAAACTTGCAAGAAAGATGAAGGATGTAAGAAATAAATAATAATTGATTAGGTTATAAAATTAACTTGAAAGGGGAGAGGCTGTGAAGTTTTTCCCCTTTTTTCGTTTCTTATGACAGATATATTCTCTCTTCACTCTTCACACTTAACTTGCATTCTTCATACTATTCCGTTACGAAAGGATTGACCTGTTGTACATCGTTGTGAGCACAGCGATGACGATGCAGAATGCAGTAGGAGCAAGTATGAATATGCCGGTTAAAAGTATTTCGGGCGTAGGATTGTAGTAATTCGGCTTTAGTACTCGAGTAATCAGGCTTTAGTACTCGAGTAATCAGGCCTTAAATACTCGAGTAATCGGGGCTTAGTATTGGAGTAATTCGGGCCGGATTACTCTTCAATTTCTATCTGATTGAAAATCTTCGAAATACGAATCGTTAAAAATTATAGCTATAATTTTTCATGACCATACTATAATGAAATTCAGAGATGACGGTAACAGTGTTGCGAAATGACAGCAATGACGCTCTTGTCAATCCTTTATCAATTCATAGAACACACTCTAAGGGTATATCGTTTTGAATGCTTTGAGCGTAAATATATCGGATAAGTTTTTTTCTTTATTGTCTTTGGCATTTAAATACTTTTTTGTATATTTGCCATCGCAAACCCAATGCGCTGGAATCTGCAACAAAAAGCAGAGGAGGCTGAGGAGGGAATGCGCTATATATAGAAGAGACGTTTACTTGACGTTTTATCTGTGACGTTCTGAACTTCGCAACTTCAAAATTAGCTCACATGGTAAGGCAGCAGTAGATGTTCATGGGTATGTTGTTTGTACAGCCCTAAGTGTGTGCCTGTCTTTATGGGTGCGCAGTGTCAGGCGTATATATACATATCGGCGTGAGCCTCTGCGTTGCTTATCCTTGAGCGAAGGCAGTGCGAAGGCCCAGAACGTGGGATAAGTGACAGGTACAGATCCCGCGCTTTTTTTGTATATTAGGGCTCAGTAGCAAAAAGGTGTGGGTATAAATAAAAAATGTTATCTTTGCAGTCA
>URER01000034.1 GCA_900547005.1 uncultured Prevotella sp. | reverse complement strand
AAAAAAGCAGAACCGCGAAGGATGTTCGGGTGTTTAATGAGGATTTGATTCTTCATTCTTCATTCTTCATTCTTCATTAAAAAAAAGCAGAACCGCGAAGGATGTTCGGGTGTTTAATGAGGATTTGATTCTTCATTCTTCATTCTTCATTCTTCATTAAAAAAGCAGAACCGCGAAGGATGTTCGGGTGCTTAATGAGGATTTGATTCTTCATTCTTCATTCTTCATTCTTCATTTAAATAAAACAGATGAGCATCAGATTAAATAAAGCAATCAGAGAACTTAACATAGGACTTCAAACGGCAGTTGATTTCCTTGAAAAGAAAAGTCTGGGCGAGGTGAAGGGCGACCCTAACTTCAAGCTCAGTGATGAACAGTACACGGCTCTTGTTGAACAGTTTAAAAGCGATAAGGACGTGAAAACAGATGCGGCGAAAATCTTCCAAAAGAAGACTAAAGAGAAAAAGCCAAAGGAAACAGCCGCAGAACAGTCTGCCGGGACAAAGGTGGAGACAACACGCCCACAGTTCAAGCCGTTGGGGAAGATTGACCTCGACAAACTGAACAAGAAACCGTCTGAAAAGAAAGCTGCTGCTCCTGTTGAGAAACCGAAGCCGGAGAAGAAGCCGGTGGCTGCTGCCGTAAGCCCGAAACCGGAGCCGGAAAAGAAGCCGGAGAAGAAGGCCGAAGTGAAGAAACCTGTGGAGACAAAGCCTGCACCGAAACCCGTCGTGGCTGCGGAAGCAAAACCGGCTCCTGTGGCAAAGCCCGTGGAAAAACCTGCGACGGCTCCTGCACAAGCTCCGACGGAGAACACAGCGACGGCAGGCAGCACTAAACCTTTCACCACAAAGAGTGAGAAAAAACTGCTGAATGCCACGAAGGTGAACGTGCTTGGCAAGATAGATTTGAGCACTATCAATCAAAGTACACGCCCGAAGAAAAAGAGCAAGGAAGAGCGTCGCAAGGAACGCGAGGAGAAAGCCGCACAGCAGAATGAGAAGAAGAAGCGAGTACGCATAGGTAAGGAGCGCGTCGACATAAATGCCGCGGCCAACCAGCAACAGCAGGGAGGCAACGCAGGCAAGAACGCCAAGAAGAAGAAAAACCGCAACCGTCCGCAGAAGCCGTTAGAGGTGAACGAGGAGGATGTTGCACGCAAGGTGAAGGAGACTCTTGCACGTCTGACGAGCAAGAGCAATCAGAATAAGAAAGGCGCGAAATACCGTAAGGAGAAGCGTGAGGCCGCTCAGGAGAAACTGAACGAGGAGGCACGCGCAGAGCGCAAGGACAGCAAGATACTGAAACTGACCGAGTTTGTTACGGTGAGCGAGCTGGCCACGATGATGAACATCAGCGTAACACAGGTCATCAGTACGCTTATGAGTGTTGGTATCATGGTGTCTATCAACCAGAGACTCGATGCAGAGACTATCAACCTCGTTGCCGACGAGTTTGGATTCAAGACCGAATATGTGAGCGCTGAGGTGCAGGAGGCTGTCAGTGAAGAGGAGGACGACGAGAACGACCTCGTGCCGCGTGCTCCGATTGTTACCGTCATGGGACACGTAGACCACGGTAAGACATCGCTGCTCGACCACATCCGCAACACCAACGTGATTGCCGGTGAGGCCGGAGGTATCACGCAGCACATCGGAGCGTATAACGTGAAGTTGAGCGACGGACGGCGGATAACATTCCTCGACACTCCGGGACATGAGGCGTTTACGGCCATGCGTGCCCGCGGTACACAGGTTACGGATATCGCAATCATCATCATCGCAGCCGATGACTCGGTGATGCCTACCACGAAAGAGGCTATCGCCCACGCACAGGCGGCGAACGTTCCGATGGTGTTTGCCATAAACAAGATAGACAAGCCGGGTGCTAATCCGGATAAGATACGTGAGGACTTGGCACAGATGAACCTCCTCGTAGAGGAATGGGGCGGCAAGTACCAGTGCCAGGAGATAAGTGCGAAGAAGGGTGTCGGTGTGGACGAGCTGCTTGAAAAAGTACTCTTGGAGGCCGAGATGCTTGACCTCAAGGCCAATCCGAACCGCCGGGCTACGGGTTCCATCATAGAGTCGTCGCTCGACAAGGGTCGCGGATACGTCTCTACGGTTCTCGTGAGCAACGGAACGCTGAAGATTGGCGACAACGTCATCGCAGGAACATCATGGGGCCGCATCAAGGCTATGTTCAACGAGCGTAACCAGCGCATCGAGAAAGCTGGTCCGGCAGAACCGGTTATAATCCTCGGACTGAACGGTGCGCCGACAGCCGGTGATACATTCCACGTGCTTGAGACAGAGCAGGAGGCGCGCGAGATTGCAAACAAGCGTCTGCAACTGCAGCGCGAGCAGGGACTTCGCACCCAGAAGCGACTCACTCTGGGCGACATCTCCCACCGTATCGCACTCGGAGAGTTTAAGGAACTCAATATCATCGTCAAGGGAGACACCGACGGAAGTATCGAGGCTCTCAGCGACTCGTTCCTCAAACTGTCGACTGAAAAGATTAAGGTCAACGTCATCCACAAGGCTGTGGGACAGATTTCGGAAAGCGATGTGACGCTGGCCGATGCTTCCGATGCCATCATCGTAGGCTTCCAGGTGCGTCCTTCGGCAGCCGCACGCAAGCAGGCCGATCAGGCAGGCGTGGAAATCAACACCTACTCGGTAATCTACGATGCCATCGACGATGTGAAGGCGGCTATGGTCGGTATGCTCGACAAGGTGAAGAAGGAAGTGGTAACGGGTCAGGTAGAGGTGAAGCAGGTATTCCGCATCTCGAAGGTGGGTACCGTTGCCGGTGCCATGGTCATGGAAGGCAAGGTGCATCGCAGCGACCGCGCACGTGTGGTCCGCGACGGAATCGTGGTTCATACGGCCGACATCAGCGCGCTGAAACGTTACAAGGACGATGTGAAAGAGGTGCCGACCGGTTTCGAGTGCGGTATCAGCCTTGTCAACTTCAACGATATTCTCGAAGGCGATATAATCGAGACATTCACCGAGATAGAGGTGCAGCAGAAACTGTAGGCCGCTATCGGTACGGATAAAAGACAAGCCCCGCAATCGTTTGTAAGCAAACGACAGCGGGGCTTTTTGCAAAAAATATAACGGCCGCAACTCTTTTTAAGAACGGCGGCACTTCATTTTCACGCTTTTTGTGTAATTTTGCAATTATAATCGGGCTGTACCGGAAGACGGGAAAACCGGGGAACATGAAACAATGGAGAATAAGGAAAACAATAAAAACGAGTTCGTCAGGAAGGTTGCCGAGCAGAAATATGAGTTCGGATTTACCACCGACGTGCATACCGAAATAATAGAAACAGGTCTGAACGAGGACATCGTGCGCCTGATTTCAGCGAAAAAGAACGAGCCTGAGTGGATGCTCGAGTTCCGTTTGAAGGCGTTCCGCTATTGGCAGACACTAAAACAACCTGCTTGGGGGCACGTGAATCTGCCCGAGATAGACTATCAGGCCATCTCGTATTATGCCGATCCGATGGCTAAGAAGAAGGATAACGAGAAGAAAGAGATAGATCCCGAGCTGATGAAAACGTTCGACAAGTTAGGCATTCCGCTTGAGGAAAGGCTCGCGCTGAGTGGCGTAGCCGTCGATGCCATCATGGATTCAGTGTCGGTGAAGACTACTTTCAAGGAGAAACTGGCCGAGAAGGGCATCATCTTCTGCTCCATCGGCGATGCCATACAGAACCATCCCGAGCTGGTGAAGGAATATCTCGGTACGGTCGTTCCATACAGAGACAACTTCTATGCAGCCCTGAACTGCGCCGTGTTCAGCGACGGTTCGTTCGTTTATATACCGAAGGGAGTGCGTTGTCCAATGGAGCTGAGTTCGTATTTCCGCATCAACGCCCGCAACACGGGACAGTTTGAGCGCACGCTAATCATTGCGGATGACGACTCGTATGTCTCGTATCTTGAAGGCTGTACGGCTCCGATGCGCGACGAGAATCAGTTGCACGCCGCCATTGTAGAGATTATTGTGAAGGAAAACGCCGAGGTCAAGTACTCGACCGTGCAGAACTGGTATCCCGGCGACGAGCATGGCAAGGGCGGAGTGTATAACCTCGTGACGAAGCGTGGCGAACTGCGGGGAAATAATTCCAAGTTGTCGTGGACGCAGGTAGAGACCGGTTCGGCCATCACATGGAAGTATCCGTCGTGCGTTTTGCGTGGCGACAACTCCGTGGCAGAGTTCTATTCGGTTGCCGTGACAAACAATTATCAGGAAGCCGACACGGGAACGAAGATGATACACATAGGCAAAAACACCAAGAGTACGATTATCTCGAAGGGTATTTCGGCCGGTCATAGTCAGAATTCATATCGCGGACTGGTGCGTGCCACATCGAACGCGGACAACGCCCGCAATTATAGTTCGTGCGATTCGCTGCTCCTCGGCAGTGATTGCGGTGCTCATACATTCCCTTATATGGACATTCACAACGACACGGCGGTAGTGGAACATGAGGCCACGACGAGCAAGATTAGCGAAGACCAGCTCTTTTATTGCAACCAGCGCGGTATCCCCACCGAGCAGGCCGTGGGTTTGATAGTCAACGGCTATGCAAAGGAGGTGCTCAATAAGTTGCCTATGGAGTTTGCCGTTGAGGCTCAGAAGTTGCTCAGCGTGTCGTTGGAAGGTACGGTAGGATAAAAAAATCCCCACCCAACTTCTCTATGGGGAGAAGAATGGATGGGGAGAATACAATATAATAATGTATAATCAATAATAATAAATAAACCAATAATAACAAATAAATACCCTATAAGGAGTAGGAGTTCGGCTCCCCTCCTTGAAGGGACTGGGGGAGGCCTTATGCTAACAGTAAAAGACTTGCACGCCAAGATAGGCGATAAGGAAATATTAAAGGGCATCAATCTCACCATAAAGGACGGTGAGACACACGCTATTATGGGACCGAACGGTTCGGGAAAATCAACGCTCAGCGCAGTACTCGTGGGCAATCCGCTATACGAAGTAACGGCAGGTAGCGCAGTATTCAACGGGAAGGACCTTCTCGAAATGAAGCCGGAGGACAGGGCGCACGAGGGTTTGTTCCTCTCTTTCCAGTATCCTGTGGAGATTCCCGGCGTGTCGATGACCAACTTCATGCGTGCGGCGATAAACGAAAAGCGCAAGTATGAAGGCAAAGAACCGATGAATGCGGGCGATTTTATAAAGCTGATGCGTGAGAAGAGGAAGGTGGTGGAACTCGATCAGAAGCTCGCCAACCGCTCAGTGAACGAAGGCTTCAGCGGCGGAGAGAAGAAAAGAAACGAGATTTTCCAGATGGCAATGCTCGAACCGAAGCTCTCCATACTCGATGAGACCGACTCTGGACTGGATGTCGACGCTATGCGCATCGTGGCCGAAGGTGTCAATAAGTTGCGTACACCGGAGTCTTCGTGCATCGTAATCACTCACTACGACCGCCTCTTGGATATGATTAAGCCCGACGTTGTACACGTATTGTATCAAGGACGCATCGTAAAGACCGCCGGTCCGGAACTCGCACGCGAGATTCAAGAGCGTGGATACGATTGGATAAAGGAGGAAGTTAAAGAGGAGAGAGGATAGTAATGAGTGCTGAAAAACAATATATCGACTTATACCGACAGGCGGCTGGCATGATATGTGGCCATAGTGCCGGCGTGATGAACGCTGTGCGCGACCGTGCCTTCGATGATTTCCAACGTCTCGGATTTCCGTCTAAGAAGGTTGAGAGATACAAATATACAGATATGGCGGCGCTCTTCGAGCCAGACTACGGTCTGAATCTGAACCGGCTCGATATTCCCGTCAATCCTTACGACGTGTTCCATTGCGACGTTCCGAACCTCAGCACATCGCTTTATTTCGTTGTCAATGACGCGTTCTACGATAAGATGCTGCCCAAGACACAGCTCCCCGAAGGCGTGATTATCGGTTCGCTGAGTTCGGTAGCAGCCGAACGCCCTGAACTTGTGGCCAAATACTACGCAAAGATAGCCAGAACAGAAAAGGATGCGGCAACAGCTCTGAACACGATGCTGGCACAGGACGGACTTCTCGTGTATGTGCCGAAGAACGTAAAGGTCGACCGTACGGTGCAGGTGATAAACATCCTGCGTTCTGATGTCGATTTGATGGTAAACCGCCGCGTGCTTATCATCGTTGAAGAAGGCGCGGAGATAAAACTGTTGTTCTGCGATCACGCCGCAGACGACCGCCGTTTCCTCTCCACGCAGGTGATAGAGGCCTTCGTTGGTGATAATGCCGCACTCGATTTGTACTGCCTTGAGGAAACCCACGCAAAGAATGTGCGCGTCAGCAACCTATATATCGAGCAGCAGGCGAACAGCCGTGTCAATCATAATATCATTACATTGCACAACGGCGTGACTCGAAACCGCACCGATCTGACGTTTGTCGGCGAAGGTGCTGAGTGCCGTCTGAACGGTTGTGTGATAGCAGACAAGCAGCAGCGCGTGGACAATAATACGTTGATAGATCACAAAGTGCCCCATTGCACAAGCAATCAGCTATACAAATATGTACTCGATGGCGAGGCCACGGGTGCTTTCGCAGGCCGCGTTCTCGTGCGCCACGGAGCGCAGAAGACTTCATCCGAGATGCGAAACCAGAACATTTGCGCCACAAACAAGGCCCGGATGTACACCCAACCAATGCTTGAGATTTACGCCGACGACGTGAAATGTGCTCACGGCTCCACCGTAGGACAGCTCAATGACGCCGCATTGTTCTATATGAGACAGCGCGGTATCTCCTTGAAGGAGGCTAAGTTGTTACTTGAGTTCGCCTTTGTCAACGAGGTGGTGGATTCTATTCAGCTCGAACCGTTGCGAGACCGGCTCCATCATCTTGTGGAGAAACGTTTCCGCGGAGAACTGAACAAGTGTGAGGGATGTAGGTTAGCCCCCTCCAACTCCCCCAAGGGGGAGGGACACAGATGTGTAACCAATAGTAATAAATTAATATAAAATACCAATATGGAGCAAGTCGTTGGTCTCCCCTCCCTGGAGGGGTTGGGGGAGGCTGTCCGTAAGGATTTTCCTATCCTTTCCCGTACCGTTTACGACCGGCCGCTGGTCTATCTCGACAATGCTGCAACGACACAAAAGCCGTTGTGCGTGCTTGATGCCATGCGCGAGGAATACCTTAACGTGAATGCCAACGTGCATCGTGGCGTTCATTACCTCTCGCAACAGGCCACCGACCTGCACGAAGCAGCACGCGAGACGGTGCGGAAGTTTATCAATGCCGACAAGACAGAGGAGATTATCTTCACCCGCGGCACTACCGAGGCATTGAACCTGGTGGTCAGTTCCTTCTGTGACGAGTTCATGTCGGAGGGCGACGAGGTCATTGTTACGGTCATGGAGCACCACTCTAACATTGTGCCGTGGCAACTTCAAGCGGCTAAAAAAGGCATCGCCATACGCGTGGTACCCATGAATGAGAAGGGAGAACTCTGTCTCGATGAGTTCGAAAAGCTGCTCAACGAGCGCACAAAAATAGTGAGTGTGACCCACGTGAGCAACGTTCTCGGAACGGTGAACCCCGTAAAGGAAATAATAGAAAAGGCTCATGCGCATGACATCCCTGTGATCGTAGATGGAGCACAAAGCACCCCACACTTCGCTGTCGACGTGAAAGACCTTGACTGCGATTTCTTCGCGTTCAGCGGACACAAAATGTATGGCCCTACCGGAATAGGCGTCCTATATGGCAAGGAAGACTGGCTCGACCGTCTACCGCCGTATCAAGGTGGCGGCGAGATGATAGAAAGCGTCAGCTTCGAGCGTACTGTTTTCGAGCGTCTGCCGTTCAAGTTCGAGGCCGGAACCCCCGATTATGTGGCCACTCACGGCCTCGCCACAGCGATAGACTATATAAATAAGGTGGGAATAGACAATATCTCGGCTCACGAGCGCGCTCTGACCGACTATTGTATGGAACAGATGCGTACCATCGACGGCATCCGTCTCTTTGGTGAAGCGCCGGGTAAGGACGCCGTTGTGAGCTTCCTCGTCGGCGACATCCACCATCTCGACATGGGAACGCTGCTCGACCGCCTCGGCATTGCCGTGCGCACAGGCCACCATTGCGCCCAGCCGCTCATGGACAGGCTCGGCATCCAGGGCACCGTTCGCGCCTCATTCGCCATATACAACACCTTTGAGGAGGTTGATGCACTTGTGGAAGGCGTTCGCCGCGTAGCCCGGATGTTCTGAAAAGAAAGCCCTGCCGGCCGGATAAAGCAGCCGGATATGTATTTATGTGTTGTTGAGAGTCGTCCACGGGACTTATAACCCGCTGTCCTTACACTTCAATACGGCGATGAGAAACCATGCCGCAAAGGCTGTTCTAAGAAGAAAACTGCATTCTATCGGGAACACGGTGAGGATAAAAGCAAGTTGTGCGCGTACCACAAGCCACGTCTGACTGATGCTCACCTCATGTCCCACACAGCAAGAGAAGTACCTGCGTAGATATTCAACAGGCATCTTTAGCGCCGTCGAAACGTTGGAGATAGATTCCGCGATAGCAGCGAAATACTTTGAAATGCAGCTCATAGGGTTTGATAGATTGCTGTTTAGCGGATTGTTTACCGATAATGCCATATTCTTTTTCATATTGATTATGTTTTTAATTCTGCTGCAAAATTAATCGGAATATGTGCAATGAATGTTCACTCCAAATGCGGTGAGGTTAAAGTTGCCGTCTGTTTAACAAGTCTTAACCGAAATATGACCTTCTAAGGGGATATAAACCGACATACATATCTAATAAAGAGATGTTAGCAAACCATTTTTATGACAATGTGATAGAAGCAGGATGTGATGAGGCCGGACGCGGATGTCTTGCCGGAAGCGTCTATGCCGCAGCCGTAATCTTTCCGAAAGACTACGAAAACGCCCTGTTGAACGACTCCAAGCAGCTATCGGCGAAGAAGCGCTATATGCTTCGTGAGATTGTGGAACGCGACGCTTTGGCATGGGCCGTGGGCATCGTTACGCCCGAGGAGATAGACAAGATGAATATTCTCAACGCCTCGATTCTCGCCATGCACCGCGCTCTCGACCTGCTCTCGGTTCGTCCCGAGGCTGTGATAGTAGACGGAAACAGGTTCAAACCCTACCAAAACCTGCCTTATTCTACCATTGTCAAAGGCGACGGGAAGTATCTCTCCATTGCCGCCGCCTCGATTCTTGCAAAGACATACCGCGATGATTACATGGACGGTATCGCCGAAAAATATCCTCAATACGACTGGAAAAGCAATAAAGGCTATCCCACAAAAAAACATCGTGAGGCGATAAAATCGTTCGGAATTACCCCATTTCATCGGAAATCATTCACTCTTCTCCCTCCCGAGGAGCTTACTTTAGACTTCAAGTGATTATGCGACATGAGAGATTTGGCAGAGAACTGGACCTCGTCCTGATGCTTGCCGACACCGAGGACTTTACCGTTAAGGAAATCTGCGAGAGCCTGAACTTCTCCCGCCGCAACTTCTATTATTACATAGAATTGCTGAAAAACGCCGGTTTCATCGTGTATAAACGCAATTCCTGCTATCATATCGACCAGCGTTCGCCGTTCCTTAACAAACTGCTCCATCTATTGCAGTTCACCGAAGACGAGGCCGTGACGATGCGGAAGCTGCTTGATATGGCGGGTACATCAAACTCGATAATAAACAATCTGAAGTATAAGCTCGATAGATTCTACGATTTCAACATCCTTTCCGACGTGGAGATGCGTCGCAAGACAGCAAAGATGGTGAACACGATATACGAAGCCATAAAGGCCAAGAAGGTGATAAAGATTGTCGGCTATTCCTCGCCTCACAGTCATTCGCAGTCCGATCGCTTTGTAGAGCCGTTCCTGCTGATGAACAATAACAATGATGTGCGCTGCTACGAAATCCTTTCAGACAGTTGTAAGACTTTCCGCCTGTCGCGCATGGATGATATTGAGCCGGTAGATTTGAAGTGGAGCCATGAGGCAAGACACCGCCAACTGTTCACCGACATCTTCATGTTCAGCGGCGAAGAACATCGTCCGGTGAGCATCCGTATGGGCCGTTTGTCCCACAACGTGTTCTTGGAGGAATATCCGGCAGGAGGGAAAAACATTACCCCGGACGATGAAAATCATTGGATTCTAAATCTTGAAGTGTGCGATTTTCGTGGCATCGGCCGTTTTGTCCTCGGGCTTTTCGAGGACATAGAGATTCTTTCCAGTGATGATTTCAAGGAATATATAAGGGGAAAGATTGAAAAAATGAAGCCCCCGGTAGGGGGCGAGAGTGAAGAACGAAAGAGTGAAGAGTGAAGAGTGAAGAGTGAAGAGTGAAGAGTGAAGAACGAAAGAGTGAAGAGTGAAGAGTGAAGAGTGAAGAATCCAATACCTCATAAATATAAAAAGGTAGCAACTTGTTAACTTGCAACTTGTTAACTCGTCAACTAAAAACATTTGTCTGAACTCCTGAGCTTCTGTCTTCTGTCTCCTGAACTTCTGTCTTCTGAGTTAGAGTGGGGCTTTGCCCTTTAATATACTCTTATATCTCTCCTCATCATTCAGCAACTTCACCGCCTCTTTCCACTGTTTGTCCGTGCGCAGGCTGTTTTCCACCGCACCGCGCTGATAATAATACACTGCAACAAGGTCGGCAGCGAGCAGTTGTTTTATAGATTCCTTATTATAGTCGAGGTCTCTCTCTATGTTATGACTGAACTTCTTTTCCAATGCGTCAAACTCTGGTTTGGCCTCGTCATAATAGCCTTCAAACTTCGCTATCTTCACAAGCGTCTCCAAGTACTTGCTGCTCTCGCGGTCGTATTTGAATCCGCTTTTTATCACAGCCTTCTTGAAGTCCTCATAATCCGCATCGCTTATCTCGAAATCCTTTGCCGGCGCAATCGTCGGATGGTTCTTCATGAACTTCAGTTCCCATGTCAGCATCACCTCCGTAGAGTCATGTCCGGATGAGGCGAGATACAGAGCGATGTTTGCTAACGAGTCGGCCTTCACCTCCACATCGGGCTTTATGCCTCCACCGTCGCGCACCTCGCGTCCGTTGGCCGTGTAAAATACCTTTGTCAGCGAGTCGGGGATATGCTCGCGGTAGCCTCCGCGCGCGTGCCCATAATTAATAGCCTGTATGCAGCGGCCACTTGGAATGTAATATTTGCCAGTTGTCAGTTTCAGATTGCCGTTGTATGGCAGCGGCAGGTTAGGCAACTGCACCAGTCCCTTGCCGTAAGTGCGCGTACCCATTATCACCGCACGGTCCAGGTCTTGCAGGCTGCCGCACGTTATCTCGCTTGCGCTTGCCGAGTTTCCGTTCACCAATACCACCATCGGCATAACCGTATCAAGCGGCTCCACCGACGTCTTATAGTCATTGTTTGCCCTTTCCAGCTTGCCCCTCGTACTTACGATGGTGATGTCTTTCGGCACAAACATATTCACGATGTCCACCGCCTCGTTTATCACGCCGCCACCGTTGTTGCGCAGGTCGAGCACCAGTTTAGTCATTCCCTTGCCCTTCATGTCGAGGAATGCCCGTCTCACCTCCTTAGCCGGACTGTCGCCTGTGAACGAACTGAGTGAGATATATCCGATGCCGTTCTCCTGTAGGCCGTAGTATGTTACCACCGGAAGTTGTATGGCCCGGCGTTTTATCTTGAATTTCAGAGTCTTTCCCGTTGTCGGACGCTTCACCTTCAGCAGCAATGTCGTACCTGGCTCGCCGCGCAGGCGCTCGCTCACATAGCTGACTTCCTTGCCCGCCATCAGCGAGTCGCCTATGCTCACGATGATGTCGCCCTTTTTCAGGCCCGCTTCCGCTGCCGGCATACCCTCGTAAGGTTCGTCTATCACGGCATTGTTCAGCGCCATGTTATATCTGATCATCGCTCCGATGCCCGCGTATTTCCCGCTCATCATCATCTTCAGGTCGCTCTGCCTGTCCTCCGGATAGTACTCCGTGTACGGGTCCAGCGACCCGAGCATAGCCCTGACGGCATATCCCACCACCTCGTCGGCGTCTATCGTGTCTACATACATCATGTCAAGCTGCTTGTATATAGCGTTAAAGACATCGAGGTTTTTCGCCACCTTGAAATTATGGTCTTTGTCTTTGCCCTGCGCCATTGTAGGAATAGCGCTTATTATGGTGAGCAGAACAATTATCAGTTTCTTCATCTTTTGGTAATATTATTTCCTGCAAAAGTACATTATTATAATTATATTCCTCCCGTTTTGTATAGAAAAAATCGCGGCATTACATAAAAATAACACCAGAGACACATTTTTTTTGCTTTTTACTTAAATTTTTTCGTAAAAGTTTTGGCAGTGTCGAAAAAACGTCTTACCTTTGCAACCGCAAAACAAAAGAACTGCTTCAGTAGCTCAGTTGGTTAGAGCACCTGACTGTTAATCAGGGGGTCGTTGGTTCAAGCCCATCCTGGAGCGCATAAATTTAAGTGCTGATTACTTTTTATAAGTAGTCAGCACTTTTTTGTTATGCCCTGTTTTTGGCTCACCCGATAAATATAGGGGAAGTCTTTTATTAGATATTATGTCGCGCCTTTGCACACCTTTACGCCATATTCAGAGTATTTAAGGCCGGATTACTCCAGTACTGAAGCCAAAATACTTGAGTAATCAGGCCGGAATTACTCGAGTACTGCGCCCAAATTACTTGAGTACTGTGCCCAAATTACTCGAGTATTGCGCCATAGTACTATGCTGTTCAACCGAAATAGGTGCCCCCTGTATTTATCGGGTGAACCCCGTTTTTCCACTGTTTTAATATTTATTAGTCAAACCGATGCCTTTAATCCTGAATATTATTATTACTTTTATGCCAACAAAACAACTTGGAAATTAGTATGAGCGAAGAAATAAAGGCCCTGCTGCAAGAGTGCGACACGCTGAAAGTGCGCTTGTCTGAATTGCGCCCCCTGCCTGTGGAGGCATTGAAAAAGATAGAGGAGGCGTTTGCCATCGAGTACACATACGAGAGCAATCGCATAGAGGGCAACACGCTTACACTGCAAGAGACCGAACTTGTAGTGAACGAGGGCGTTACCATAGCCGGCAAGTCCATGCGCGAGCATCTCGAAGCTATCAACCACGCCGAGGCCATCGACTATATAAAAGATTTTGCAAAGAGTGGGGTAGAACTTTCTGAGCGGACAATAAAAGAAATACACGCACTTGTGTTACACGGCATAGACCGAGAGAACGCAGGGCGATACAGAAATGTTCCCGTGATGATTTCAGGAAGCACCCATACGCCGCCGCAGCCTTATCTGCTGGATAAACTCATGGAGGATTTTATGCTAAAGTTCCGTGAAATGGAGGCACAGAAAGTCCATCCAGTCCTCATTGCCGCTTATCTGCACGATGAACTTGTGCGCATCCATCCGTTTATTGACGGTAACGGACGTACATCCCGCTTGCTTATGAACCTGTATTTGCTTCGTTATGGCTACACTATCGTAAATCTTAAAGGCAGCAACGATGATAAGATAAGCTATTATAAGGCTTTGGAAAAATCGCACACGACCCATTGTCCGCTTGATTTTCAAATTGTGGTTGCTCGGGCCGAGAAAAGTTCTTTAGAGCGTTATCTGTCGGTTTTAGGATGAAAGTTCTAAGTTGTTTTGATTACAAGGCCCCGGTAACAAAAACACGCCCCGACCTGAGCCTATTTCTTATCTATTTCGCTGATAAACTCCAATAGATTATCGCCGCTGCCGATGTTCAGTTTCTTGCGCAGGCGGTAGCGCGCGGTCTCTATGCTGCGCACGCTTGTGTTCAGAAGCGACGCCATCTCCTTGCTGCTGAGGCCCATACGCAGATACACGCACAGCTTCAGGTCATTCTTCTTCAGGTCGGGGAACTGCTCCATCAGCTTCTGTGTGAAGTTGTCGTACACGAGGTTAAAGTTCTCCTCAAACTTATCCCAGTTGCTGTCGTCTGTCATGTGCGTGCGGATGTTGCGGCGGATGTCCGACACCTTCTTCTTTATTGCGCTTGTGTCAGCATCTGTGCGCACACTCTTATATAGTTCCTCCATCTCAGTGTCGATGGCCTGTAGCATATCGTTCTTGCGCACCAGATTGATGGCGTTGTCGGCCAACTCGCCCGATTTGTGTTTCAGCTCTATTTCGAGTTGCCCGTTGCGCAGTTTTATGATTTCCTTCTCGCGCTGTTCCTCATCCACCTTGAACCGCAGCTGCTGCTCGCGCATCTGTTGCTCCTGCTCACGTATTTGGCGTTCCTGTTCTCTTTTCATGCGCTTCAGCTCTTTCTCCGCATTTTCTTTCATGCGTTTTATCAGCATACGGCCCAATATCACGACAGCCACTATATATATAATGTATGCCCACCACGTCTCATACCACGCCGGTAGCACTCTGATGCTGATGGATGTCTCGCGCTCCGTGCCGTCCATGAGGTTGCGCGCCTTCACGTGGAAGATGTATGTGCCTTTGCTCAGTTGCGTGTATTCCTTTGTCGTACCCGGTTGCGGTCCCACCCATTGCTTGTCGTAGTTCTCCATATAGCATGAGTATTCCACGCCGTTCTGATCGCGGTATTCTGGCATGACAAACTCTATGCGCAGTGAGTTGAGGCTGTGTGGCACGGTGATTTCGTCCGTTTTCTGCGCGTAGTGTGAGGCATATATCAGCGTGTCTTTGCTGTTTGTGCTGTGTATTTCCCTTATTATGAGCTTGTTGGAGTGTTTCGGGCTTTTGTCTTCTTGCAGGCTGTTTCCCACTATGTAGAAGCCGTTGTCGTAGCTGAGCAGGGTGTGGTCGTTGTCGATGAAACCGATGTGTCCGAGACTCATCTGAAGACGCTTCACGATGTTGGTGTATTCCATCTGTTTCACCGCGTATGAGCCGTTCTTCTTGCGTTCGGCGATGGCGAGATAGTCGGGTTTGTATGCCCACAGATTGCCCGATGGCGTTTCTATTATGCGCAGAGACATACCATAGGTGTTGAAAATCTTGTTCAGCCGGTCGCACTTTTCGAGCTTGCCTGTTTTGTTGTTGTACTTCCGGAAGCCGTCAACCGACGATACATATATCCGTCCGCGTATCTTGCATATCAGGTTGTCGTTGTCGAGCGGCAGTCCCGTGCCTTTGTTGAACACCTGTTTTTTCGTCACTTTCGTCAGGTCGCCGCTCAGCATGATGCGGTAGATGCCGTTCTTCCAGTGGCTCAGCCATATCGAGCCGTCGGCGTCTTGCATGAACAGACCGGTGGAGATGTTGCCTCCGGCAATACGGTTGCGCACCTTGTAACTGCCGTTTGCACCCTCGGCGATTACGAGTCCGTTGTAGTCGCAGCCTAATACAAGTCTGTCATGGCCTCGCAACGGGATGAATCCCCACGTGCCGCGCAATCCCGGAATGCGTGTTGCCGCAGTTCCCTTCACGGTAAACGCACCGTCGTTTGCGCCCACCAGTACGTCGTTGCCTATTTTCCGGCAGCTCCACACCTGCCCGTTTATCCCGCTTACGGGTTGCGTCTGTGGCGGCGTGCTCGACATATTGGGCAGTGGCAACGCCATGAGGAAGAGCCCCTGATTGGTAGCCAGATACAGATTGTCATTGTCGCGCAGCGAGGCATAACCCGTTCCGATGTTGTTGCTTATGCCGTATAGGTTGTAGAAGGGTGTGTTCAGCATCACGTAGGCGATGCCGTTGTCGAGTCCGAGCCATAAATTGCCGATTTCATCGAAGTGCATCGACAGTACCGTGTTGTTCTGAAGGCCTGTCAGCGTGTTGGTGAACGTGTTGCGTCCGGTACGCATATTCTTCACCACCAGTCCGCCGCGCACGGTTCCTATAGCCAGATAGTCGTCGTGAATTTCGGCACAGAACACCTGTTGAGACATGAGTATGGGCGTGATGTCGAGTTCGTAAGGCTTCATCTTGCCATCCTCATACATATATATACCATCGGTGACGGTGAGGAAAAGCTGGCCCTTGCGGAAGGGAAGCACCGCTGCCACCGCCTTGCCAGCGAGCGTTTCGGAGCCTGGCAGCCTGAATATGCGTCCATTCTGGTACACCAAGATACTTTCCTTGCTCGAGATATAGAGCCTGTTGTCGATGGCTGTGGCATTTTCAATGTCGAATTTGAAGCTGTGAGTAGTGATTTTACCGTTCGGATGCAATATGAACACGGCGTTTTTCGATTGAAAAGCTATTTCGTCATCGATGCGTAGGATTTTCCATATCTCGCCAAAAATCCGATATTTCTGTGGCAGTTTGTTGGAAAGGGAATGGTAGCTGATACCGTGAAAACAGTCGTTGCCCTTGAAAAATCCAAATTCGTTTGTTGCGCCGGCATAGATGACGTTGTCTTTCTTGCTGAAAAGTGTCGAGCGGACGTTGGTGTAATTCGGCACGGTGTGTATGCTCCATCGGTCGCTATCGTATATCAGCAGACCGTTGTTGTTGGCAAAAACGACCCTGTTGTCGGGCGTGATGTCCACGCCCCAGTTCTGCGTTCCGCCTCTATATTCCACATTTGAGAAGTTCTGTAATATGGGATTTTGCGCGTTTAGGTTTATTGTTATGCACAATAATGATAATAGAGTAATGATTTTATTCATGGTTTGTAATATGCTTTTAGTATGCAAAAATAGAAAAAAATACATATTATCAAGGCATTAGCTCATGTTTTTTTTTATTTATTAGTGTTATTATTGTGCAGAAATGACAAAGTGAGGTGTGTTTGCGCGTTGTCTTTTAAGGTGGAATGTCGGTGAAATCGTAATATTTTGCCGAATTTACCGATTCTTTCGAGCGGCTTGTCCATTTCTTACGTGATGTTTTTGTGAGGTGTTTTTTGTTGAGTTGTGAGGTTTTTGCGAGTTTATATACTTGTTTTATATCAATTGTGCGACTAAATTTGCAACAGAAAACCAATTCCGCATGATGTTGCGGAGACAATGACAATCTGACTAATAACTTATTATTAACGATAAAACAATTTTCATTATGAAGAAAACATTACTCGCGGCAGCAATGGCGCTGCTCACAACCGCAGGCTACGCACAGCAGTATATCACACCTGCACCGGCAGGAGGATTCAACCTTAACAGCGGCAAGGACTATGTAGTTCTCTATGCACCAGATGACATTATCACAAGCATGGGAAGCAAAATCATTTCCAACAACAACCTTGATCAAGACAAAGTAGACAATTACCTTGAATACTGGACAACAGACTGGGACAAAAAAGACCTTACCTTGTATAATGTTCCGGAAAAAGGCGGAAAAAATTCATTCGGTGGTTCCGAATATATCAATGCCACACCACTCTATGCCTGGGGAACAGGTGTATTTGTGCCAATAGAAAAAACTTATGACTTATCAAGAGTAACAGACAATCATCACATACATATCGGTTTGCGTGATTTCGGTTCTGCCCCTTCCAAGTATAAGTTTGCCATTGGTTCGCAGAAAACCATAAAGCAAAATGGCTTCCAGATAGAAGTCGGCATCGTCAAAGGTGCGGCAGACGGTGATTATGTAGGTGTCGGCAGCATAGCAGGCGGCAATGACGGAAAATGGTATTACCTTGACATCCCCGTAAAAGACCTTGTTGACGAGAAGGGAGACTTTGGCTTTGTCTATGATTTCTCTGCTCCTATCAACGATGGCGTGTTTGCTTTCACTTTCAGTTCCCCAACTTGCTCTACGGCAACAAAGACGGGACCAACCCCTGGTGAAAGTGTTTACACATACGAAATAACCAGTTTAGGCTCAGCCCTTTCCATAGACCATGTGTTCTTCTACATCCCAGAAACCAACGGTATCAATGACATCCAGGCATCCGGCAGCAATGACAAGGTGCAGGCTGTCTATGACCTTTCGGGCCGCCGCGTGGAGACTCCTTCCAACGGTGTTTATATCATAAAGACAGCCAAAGGAACAAAGAAAGTCGTTCTGAAATAAGAACAGTTACCCTTACATATTCATATATCATCGGGTTGGGCGATAACGCATCCCGATGATATAAATATACGAAACTTATTATTATACTAACTTATGAATATAAAAACATTATTCTTATCTGTCATTTCAGCAGCCGTTTCTGCATCGGGATTGGCACAGACGGCTATAGAAACAACGCCGGGCGGTTACACATTGAGATGGTCCGATGAGTTCAACGGCACTGCGTTGAATGAGAAAATATGGAACATTGAGGTAAACGGAAACGGTGGAGGAAACCAAGAGTTGCAGTATTATCGCCGTGAGAACGTGAGCGTGGAGGATGGTAATCTTGTGCTGACTGCACGCCGTGAGAATTTCAGTGGAAAGGCGTTTACATCAGGACGTGTTACTACTCAGAACAAGGCGGCTTTTAAACACGGTATTCTTCAGGCACGTATTAAGTTCCCTAAAACAGCGAACGGACTTTGGCCAGCATATTGGATGATGGGTAACGACATGAGCAAATATGGCTGGCCCCGCTGTGGTGAGATGGATATTATTGAGCTTGGACATTTCAACGGTATCAATGCTGGCACGCAAGACCGCTATTTTGGTGGTACGCTGCATTATGGTCCTGACGCGACAAATGAGCATCACCAGCAGCTTTCACAGGATTATACCGCACCTGAGACAAATCCTGTTACTAACGATGAATATCATATCTTTACAGTTGAGTGGGACGAGAATAACCTCTATATGTATTATGACCTTGAAGCTTATACTGCTGCAAAGAAGCGTCAGGCAAGATATTTCTCTACTTCCATAACTGCGTCAGACGAAGAAATGTCTCCGGGACATTATTTCCAAAAGCCGTTCTTCTTCCTTTTTAACCTTGCTGTGGGTGGTTCTTATACAAATATTTATGACCCGGCCGGCATCTCTGCGTTGCCGAATGCAGGCGACGAGGCTAAGATGTATGTAGACTGGGTACGTGTGTATCAAGCTGACAATGACACGGAAGCACAATATACATACATAGACGAGAACGGGGATGTGCAGACTAATATCGAAGAAGAGCCGGAACCTGAACCGGAGCCGGACACGAAGACCGAACTGAGCGGTTTTGCCACAAAGGCATTGGATGACAATGGCGTGTCTACTTTTGATTTCAACGATGTGTCGGATGCTGTGCTCATCAGTACAAGTCAGGGAGTAACTGGTAACCTGCGTGCTGCGGGTGTAAATGTAACAGACTATAATGTTAATGACGACAATCGTAATCTGTATGTATGGGAGAACACAATGGTTTCTGTTAACCGTACAGGCGAGATTAATTCATTCGGTTGGGGAGAAGGATACAACAAGTTTACAGTGGCAAGCGTAGGCTGGTCGGGACTCGGTTTCAGTATCAAAAACGAAGACTTGTCGATGATTGACGACTCTTATTGGTTGCATTTCGCAATGCGTGGAACAGATCAGGAACTGCACACATCGCATACGGTAACAATTGCCAATGCCGAATTTATTGTGGGCAAGAGCGACGGTAAACTGGCAAGCATCGGCGACTTCAAGCGCGACGGCGAGTGGTATTACTTTGACATTCCTGTGAAGGCGTTGAAACAGTTTGCTAATCCGCTCCTTGGCGACAATCCGTCAGCATTCGACGGCAACATTGTTGCATTCAGCAGCGGCTCAATAACAGACGCGGAGCTTTGCTTCGACAATATTTTCTTCTACAAGAGCAAGACCAAGGAGATACCGGTATATACTGATACCAGCGCAAATCTTGGCAAATACGGATACAAGAGCCTTGACGAGAATGGCAGTCCTGTATTCTCTTTTGATGACGTGAAGGAGATTGTACCGTTGGTTCTGTCTGGAGATACATGGGAAAGCCTTACTGCCGGAGGTACTTACGGTGAAGACTCTATGATAAAGGAAGAATATGACAACAGCGAACAGGGCGGACGCAATAACTTCTTTGTATGGGGTAATCCGCAGACGATGACCGTTTCTTCTGTTACTGACGTTCCCAACTCTTTCGGACGTGTTCCTTATGGTGGCTTCTCTGCATACGCATCGGCATTAAAACCGGGATGGAACGGTGCAGGATGGGCATCTATTGACGGGCAAGGCAATTTCCCGAAGCCAAAGGATCTTTCCATGATTGACGACACCTACTATCTGCACCTGTCGCTACGTTCTGACGCAGCAGTAGGACATATTCCAGTAATGGTGCGCTTGGGAAGCAAGGATGAGGATGCGTCGCTGGTATTCGGCAGCTATTCTGACAAGGCGATATTCGCAGACTTTAACCGTGACGGTGAGTGGTATTCATTCGATATTCCGGTTGCGGAACTGAAGAAGTACGGTAAACTATGGAATGAGGCCGCTGAAAAAGGTGGTATTTCTGCATACACAGACTATGTGTTATGTATATACACCGCACCTACATATTACACCGGAAGCTCATTCTCTATAGATAATGTGTTCTTCTACAAGACAGACAAGGCTCCTGAGGTGAATGAGCTTGGCGAATACACAACCAAGAGTCTTGGTTCTGACGGCAAGTCATACTTTGATTTCGCAGGAAAGGACTTCATAAACATCAGTGGTAACGGTGATGTTACAGAGAAAATGAAGACAGACGGTGAGGAAAGCATCGTACTCGACATACGTAGTGGCGTGAACGGCGCACAGTTCTATAACTGGACAGGTAATTCATATACAGAAGGTACACAGTCAGGTTCTGTTCCCAACTCATTCGGCGGAGACGAGGGATGGATGGATTTCGTAACCAACGGCGGATGGACCGGTGCAGGACTTGTTAGAAAGGTAAGTGGCACAGGAGTAGACTTCACAATACTTGAAGAAGGTGACTGGTATCTGCATTTTGCAATGCGCGGAACAGACCTGTGCAACCATCAGATTGGTTTCGCTGAGGCTAAGTTCACAATCGGTTCTACAGCGTTCGGCCCAGGCGTGCCTGTTCTTGGAAACTATAAGCGTGATGGTGAATGGTATAGTTATGACATTCCTTACAGCGTGCTTAAAACTTTGATTACAGAAATGTTCCCAAGTGCAGATGGTGGACAGGGAAATTGGACTGGCAATATAATATGGTTCATGAGCGGTGGCGGTTCCGGCGATGAGATTCAGATAGACAACATCTTCATGTGGCGCGACAAGGATAGTACCACGGCAATTGAGAAGCCGCAGGCCGACGTTACGGGCGCTAACCGCGTGACAGGTATATTTGATATCAGCGGACGCAAGGTTCAGAACATGGCTGCTCCGGGAATGTATATCATCCGCACTGCCGACAGCGTGAGGAAAGTAATAGTAAAGTAAGGTTATAAGGTTGTGAGGTTATAAGGTTATGAGGTTTTAAGGTTATAAGGTGGTGTATGCCTTTATGGTAATTCCACCTTAAAACCTAAGACCTAAAAGCGCAGCGACCTGAAACCTCAAAACCTCATAATGTATATTCTAACAAAAAGAAACATGAAAAACCTGTTCTCATTATTCATTATATTATCAATGGTTCTGTCTGCCAGTGCGCAGACAAGAAGCCCGAAGCGCGGAATAGGCTGGGACGAGAAAGAACAGAAGATTATCGATGCCCCGATAGAGAAGATGCTGCCGGGTATTTCGTGGTTCTACAACTGGGGACCGGCACCGTCAGGAAATGCCTCCAACCTCGGGACTGCCGACGGCATGGGCTTTGCGCCGATGTGTTGGAACGGTAATTATAACGAAACTACAATACGCAACTACGTCAGCGGACACAAGGGCGGAGTGAGATACTTGCTCGGTTTCAACGAGCCTAACTTCTCGGCACAGGCGAATATGACCCCTTCCGCGGCCGCAGCCAAATGGCCCGGCGTGGAGAAGATGGCCGAAGACCTCGGTCTTATGCTTGTTGCTCCGGCCCTGAACTTCACCGGCGAGAAAGTCGGCGGAAAGGTTTGGGGCATTTACGAGTGGCTCGACGAGTTCATCAAGCAGTACAAGGCGAATAATAGCGGCAGGCTGCCGAAGATGGACTGCCTTGCGCTTCATTGCTATATGAATTGGTATAGCTCGAACACTTGGTTCGCCACAGAGTATTTCTACAAGGATTTATATAATGCAAGCAAGACCGATGTATATGGCAAATACCCCAACATCGTGGAATATCTCGACGGTTATAAAGCCGAGAACGGACACTTTCCGCGCATGATGCTCACCGAGTTCTGCTCGTGGGAGAACGACGGAACGATAAAGAATGTGGATTTCCAGATAGACCAGATGACACAGAAAGTGCAGAAACTGGAGCAAAGCGACCTCGTGGAGGGGTATGCCTGGTTCATGGGCAATGCAGGAGGCGGCGCGTCAGCCTATCCGTACATGAGCATCTTCCAGACCAATTCGGCAAGCAGCGACCTTAGCACCCTCGGCAAGGTATATGTATATATGTCGTCTTTCGATATGTCGAAGTTCTACACTCAGGGTGAAATGATTGCCGCAAAGGACTATATCGATGCCAGCACTGACGACCAACAGGCGAAGCTGCGGCCCAATACCGAAAGTGGAAGCGAGATGCCGTTGCAAGTTGAAATGCAGAAAGGCGCATGGACAAAATACCAGATTGACGTCCCGGCAAGCGGTGATTACAAGCTGACAATGCACATCAAGTCTACTGTAAGCGCGCCGGTCTACTTCTATATAGACGGCAAGAAGAAGGCCACCCCCACCGTCGCGTCGACCAATGGCGCATGGGCAGACCGTGAGTTCACGGTCACTCTTCCCGCAGGGGAACACAGTGTGATGCTGCTCAATGCCGGAAGCGACACCTTTTTGTTCAATTCCTGGTGCTTTACATCCATTGTGGACGGCATCAATACGCCAGCGGCAGACACCGCAAACGGCAACTTCGAAGTATTCGACGTGAGCGGAATACACATTGGCGAGGCCAAGAGTCTTCAGGAACTGAACCTCGCCAAGGGCATATACATCATTGTAACACCATCTGGAGAGAGAAAGAAGATAAAACAATAACAAACAGCCTATTAATTAACAAGGCCATTCACTCCCCTCTCTCAAGCGGAGGGGTGGGGGAATGGCTTCTTAAACATTATTCATTATGAGAAGAAACCTATTACTCACGTTTGCATTTGCCGCGTCATCGATGGCACTTGCACAGACAAACCTTGCCTTGACAGGCACGGCAACAGCCACTTCGGCAAATGATAACGCCGGATTGGCAATCGACAATAACGAAGGAACACGCTGGGAAGCTCCTGCGGGTGACTTTGCCGAGAGTGAGGACGTGTCATGGAGTCTCGACCTCGGTAGCGTACAGACATTCAACACCATCCAGATAAAATGGGAGGGCGCATACTCCAAGTCGTTTGTCATCTCGGTATCAGAGAACGGGCAGGACTACACCGATGTGGTTACAAAGACCGATGAGAATATTGGCGGCAACTTGCTGCAGAACTATTCTTTTGATGAGGTCAACGCACGCTACATCAAGTTCCAGAATGTGGCACGCGCCACAATCTGGGGCGTAAGTTTTTGGGAGTTCCGTGTGTTCAAGATGGATGCGGCCACCCTCACATCCATAGAGCTTACCTCTCAGGCAACAGTGGCTAAGGTAGGCGCAGGCGTGACGCTCACAGCTACGGGCAAGGACCAACTTGGAGGAGCGATGGATGCCGGCGAAATGACATTCGAAGTCACCCCGGCCGAGATGGGAAGCGTTGCAGGCGGTGTCTACACTCCTGCCAAAGCAGGCGAGGCGACAATCGTTGCGAAGAGCGGCGACATCACATCCAACGAGGTAAAGATTACGGCATACGCAGGCGATAAGATTGATATCTTCACTAACTTGACCGCAATGGTTACACCGCTTGGCGATGGCACAAAGACCGAATCAATGGTTGGCGCGTTCGATGATAATATGGATAGCGTATGGGAACTGCACGGCGGAACCGGCGGCAGCGAAGAGGAGCGCACATACGATACAGGTTTCACAGTAGACCTGCAATCTCTGTATGACATCACCGCACTGTCTGTTACCTTCGAGGGTGCTTGCCCAGCAGACTACGCAATTTCTTTCGCAGGCAATGACGGAGAGTTCGGCAATGCACATGAGGTCACAGGACACGCAGGAATGGCTAAATTCACAGACTTCTTCATGCCGGAGAACGCAACCGCTATACGCTATATCAAGTTCCTCAGCACTAAGGCAGCCACACAGTATGGCGTGAAGATATTCGACTTCTCCGTTTACGGCGAGAACAAACAGGATATTCCTGACACCGAAGCACCGACAGACTTCACCGCCGCTGTTGCCGAAGGCTCAGCCACAATATCTTCAGTAGCTCTGAAACTGAAGGCTACTGACAACGTAAGCAGTGTTATCACCTATGAGATTTCATATAATAAGGAGGGCGAGGATGCCAAGACTGCAACCGCTTCGGGCGCAAGCGGCGCAGAGACAACCTACGTTCTCGGCGGATTGGATGCCAATGCTACATACAACATCTCTGTTGTTGCAAAGGACGCTAAGGGCAATGCTGCGGATGCAATAGTACTCACAGCCACCACAAAGGCTATGCCTGAGGCTGCTCCCGTACCTGAGGCAGATGCTGCAAACGTAATGTCTGTGTACAGCGATAAGTACGGCAACGCCGACGGATTCTCTCTGCCGAACTGGGAAGAAACCACCATCACCAATGAGATAGAGCTTGAACCGAACGACAAGTCGCTTATGCTGAGCAACATGACATACCGCGGACTGGAATTTACGATGATGGATGTAAGCAAGATGGAGTACCTTCATGTCGATGTTTACCCGGAAACGGCAAATACTGTAACCGTTACTCCTATCTGGAGAAACACAGAAACCAACGGTAACTACCAAGAGAAGGCATACGCCATACCAGATCTTAAAGTTGGAGAGTGGAACAGCATCGACATTCCGATGACCGCATTCGCAAGCGACGACCGCAACGGCACGAACAACGTCTACCAGATTAAGCTCGACAACGGTCAGAACGGCACGTTCATCTTCGACAACTTCTATTTCTATAAGAGTGGTGTCGAGGACACCGAGGCTCCTGTATGGGTAAGCGCGGAGGCTACAACAGTTGCCGACAAGACTGCCGTCATCACCGTCAAAGCTACCGACAATAACGAGAACGGTATGCTCACATACACGGTTATGGACGGTGAGACTGTCATGGCCACCAAAACAGCTAAAGCTGGTGAGGAAACTGCGATAGAAATCAGCGGCCTCACTCCTGAGACTGAATACTCTCTCACAGTATCTGTAAAGGACGGCGCCGACAACGAGGCTGCCGACACGAAGACCGTTGTGTTCACGACTACGGAGAAGATAGAGCAGCCGACAAGCGGCGAAGGCTCAATCCTCGTCCAGAATGGCGTGATAACAGAGCCACAGACACTCAGATACACATGGAACATCGTACAGAACAAGACAACCGTTGTCCTTACAATAAAGGTAACTGATGATACAGAGGTGACGGGTCTCGTCAAGGAGAACGCCAACATCGATACTTGGATAAACGGTGTGGCGAACGCTGAGGCAAATGACGTACTCACATACACATGGGAGAATGTGGCTGTAGGCGATGTCCTCAAGGCTAAGATATGGTGGGCTGTCGCTGGCGGACGTGCCGAGGCAACAGAGGAAATCTCATATACTATTGAGGATACAGGGATTGTAACAGCTATCAGCAACATCAACGCTGAGGCTTCCGCTAAGAACGATGCCATCTACAACCTCGCAGGCCAGCGCGTGAGCAAGGCAACGAAGGGCGTTTACATCATCAATGGTAAGAAGGTAATAGTTAAGTAAAGCGATTTTCGTAAAATAAAAAAGGACCGTAACCAAAACTGGTTGCGGTCTTTTTTTTGTCCCATTTTCCTCTCAAATAAAACGAAATGATTATCTTTGCATAAGATACCAAGCTGTGGTAAAATCATTACCGAGCCTTTGTAACGCGATTACCGAGCCTTTGTAACGTGATTACCGAGGCCTTGTAATGTGATTACCGAGGCCTTGTAACGATATTACAAGGTATCTGTAACAAAATCGGCTCAAAATAACCGGGTCTTTACCGGTTGAGAAAAAGATGTGAAAATTCATCGAACTCACATTATATTAATGACTTAAACATATAAAAACGAACGAAGAATGAAAATCTCAGAACAACGCAGCAGTATGCTGCACGGCATCCTGCTCATCACACTTTTCGCCTGTGCCGCTTTCTATATTGGCGATATGCCTTTTGTGAAAGCACTCTCTTTCAGCCCGATGATTGTCGGAATAATCCTCGGTATGCTCTATGCCAACAGCCTGCGCAACAACCTGCCGGAGACTTGGGTACCCGGCATCGTGTTCTGCTCTAAGCGCGTGTTGCGCATTGGTATTATCCTCTATGGCTTCCGCCTTACTTTCCAGGACGTTACTGCGGTGGGTATGCCTGCCATACTCATTGACGCGCTCATTGTCATTACCACAATCTACGGCGGCGTACTCGTGGGACGCTTGTTGAAAATGGACCGCGGCATAGCCCTGCTTACGTCGGTAGGAAGCGGCATCTGTGGTGCGGCGGCCATCCTCGGAGCTGAGTCGGCCATCCGGACCAAACCTTATAAAACAGCCGTCTCGGTGGCAACAGTCGTGATCTTTGGTACGCTCTCTATGTTCCTTTACCCAATCCTCTACCGTAGTGGCGTGTTCGATCTGCCTGCCGAGGCTATGGGAATCTTTGCCGGGTCGACCATCCATGAGGTGGCACACGTCGTGGGAGCCGGCAACGCTATGGGCAAGGCCGTTTCCGACCCTGCCATCATTGTGAAGATGATACGCGTGATGATGCTTGTGCCCGTGCTGTTGGTTATCAGTTGGAGCGTGGCGCGTGCTGCAAAGAAGGGCGGTCAGGCCGAAGGCGACGGCAAAGGCAAGGTGCAGATGCCGTGGTTTGCATTGCTCTTCCTCGTCGTTATCGGCTTCAACTCGTTTAATCTGTTGCCTGCCTCGGTTGTAGACTTCATCAATACCTTTGACACCTTCCTTCTCACAATGGCTATGACGGCGCTCGGAGCAGAGACGAGCATCGAGAAATTCAAGAAGGCCGGTGCAAAGCCGTTTATCCTTGCCTCCGTGCTTTACGCGTGGCTGTTGTTCGGTGGCTACGCAATGGCTAAGTACCTTGTGCCGGTACTGATGTAGATTATTTTCAAGTAATGCGATAAAAAACGAATTATATCATGGTAGTTTGATGTAATTCGTTTTTTTTTCGTAAGTTTGCAAAGGTATAATGTTTAAACGCCTATTATCATGATATATCCTATTGGCATACAGGACTTCGAGAAACTGAGGAATGACGGCTACGTCTATGTAGACAAGACCGCGCAGATATACAAGCTCGCTACAACGGGAAGCTATTATTTCCTGAGCCGTCCGCGTCGTTTCGGAAAGAGCCTGCTCATCTCTACGATGGAGGCCTACTTCCGCGGCAAGCGCG
>URER01000033.1 GCA_900547005.1 uncultured Prevotella sp. | reverse complement strand
TCGGGCGAGTACCGGATGTGTGTGCGCAGATGGTGTTCCGTGGTACGCTTTCCGACATTACGCCCACCGGAATAACCGTCCGCCTGCGCAATATCCAGATGGGCGACAAGGTCTTTCATAAGCCGGATAGCGTGCGTTGGGCTGTGGAGCGCGACTTCTTTGAGTCGTCTTACAATTCGCTTTACTCAGGAATGCAGGCCTTTCTCACTGCTTCCAAACGGCGGAGAGACCTTATCCTCACACAGAGCGAGCCGGAAACAGACACGACGAAGGTGCTTGCGGGCGACTATGGAGCGTTCAACGACCTTGTGCTTCGGGCTAAGCAGGCACGCGAGATGTTTCTCGTTATCGGTCCTCCGGGTACGGGCAAGACGTCTTTTGGTATGCTCAACATCGTGCGTGAGGAACTCGCGTCGGGCGATTCCTGTATTCTTTTGACGGCATATACCAATTATGCGGTGGATGAGATATGCAGCAAACTGCGTGAGGCGGGCATCGATTTCATACGTATCGGCAGCGAACTGATGTGTTCGCCGGCTTATCGTGATAATCTGATTGAGAATAGAACGGCTCAATGTAAGGACTTGGGTGCGATAAAGGAGCTGATAAAGAACACGCGCGTGTTCTGCGGAACGACCTCGTCGCTTAACGGTTCGGCAGCACTGTTTACAATAAAGACATTTGACATAGCAGTGGTGGATGAGGCTTCGCAGATACTTGAGCCACATCTCGTGGGCTTGATGAGTGCGCAATGCAACGGAACGGAAGCTATAAAGAAGTTTGTTTTCATCGGCGACCATAAGCAGTTGCCTGCCGTTGTGCAGCAGACCGCCGATGAGTCGTCCGTTACCGAATCCGAATTGTTGGAGATTAATCTCACGGATTGCCGTTTGTCGTTGTTTGAACGCCTGCTGAGGAAGTACAAAGACGACCCGCGCTATGTCTATATGCTCACCCGTCAGGGCCGTATGCACCGTGATATAGCCATGTTCCCGAGCGCTTCTTTCTACGAAAACCGCCTTGCTGTGGTGCCGTGTCCGCATCAGGAGGTGCCGCTTCCGGCTCATGTCCATAGCGATAACGGCATTTCCGAATTGCTGTCAACGCGCCGCATTGCGTTTCTTGCGGCTCCGCCGTCCACGGAACACATCGAGTCTGACAAAGTAAATCGCGTTGAGGCCGATATGATTGCGGCCACGGTGGTGCAGGCTTACCGTATGCACAGCGACTCGTTCGATGTCTCTATGACTGTCGGCGTAATCGTTCCTTATCGCAATCAGATTGCCACCGTGCGCAAAGCCATCGACGCTTACGGTATTCCGGTGCTGCATGACATCACCATCGACACCGTTGAGCGTTTTCAGGGTAGCCAGCGCGACATCATTATCTATGGTTTCACCATACAGCGGCAGTATCAGCTCAACTTCCTCGTGTCTAATGTGTTCGAGGACGGTGGCGTTCCTATCGACCGTAAGTTGAATGTCGCCATGACTCGCGCGCGCGAACATTTAATCATAATAGGCAATCCGCGCCTCCTCAGCATCGACAAAGTCTTCGCCTCATTGATAAAATATGCTCGCGAACACAACTCTTATTTTGATATTCCGGCCTCTGATTATTGCTCAGGCAACTTCCATGTGCCGGATTAACCAGTCTTATTTGCAGATAAAGTTTGGTTGAAATAAAATAGTAAATATGCAGATGTTTTTACGGAAAAAATATAACGGCTCAGTACTAAGGCCCGAATTACTCCAGTACTAAAGCCGAAATACTCGAGTATTTGAGCCTGAATTACTCGAGTACTAAGCCCAAAATACTTCAGTACTAAAGCCGAATTACTCGAGTACTGTGCCATAGTACTATACCATAGTGATGGAAATGGAGGACGTATTAAGGGAAATAAAGGCTTGATGGAGAATGTAAAAAGGGGAATGAAATGCCAAATCGGCGTTTCATTCCCCTTTTTTATGTCTTTGAGAAATAACAGCTATTTCTCTGTCTTTCGCATATTAAGTCTTAATTTATTGTTCTCACATCACGCTCCGCAGAAGAACAAGACGATTATCTGTGCGGTGAAGATGCGCATGAACATACTCAACGGATAAACGGTAGAGTAACCTACGGCCGGTGCTTCACGGTTGCACACAGAGTTGGCGTAAGCCAATGCTGGCGGATCGGTATATGTTCCGGCAAGCATACCCATAATGGTGAAGTAGTTGAACTTATATTTCAGGCGTGCTATCGTACCGACAATCAAAATAGGAATGATCGTGATGAGGAAACCGCAGCCTACATATTTCAGTCCATCGCCCTGCACTACGGTCTCCCAGAAGCCTGCTCCGGCCTTGATACCTACGGATGCGAGGAACAGGACAAGACCGATCTCGCGAAGCATCATGTTGGCGGATGTCGTGGTATAGGTTACGAGTTTCATGCGATAGCCATAGCGTCCGATGAGGATTGCTATAATCAGCGGACCGCCGGCAAGACCAAGTTTCAGTGGAACCGGCATTCCTGGGATTGCCAATGGAAGGCTTCCGAAGAGGATGCCGACAATGATTCCGACAAATATTGTTGCGATATTAGGTGCATCGAGGCGCTTAACGGAGTTACCCATAAGCTCAGCCACGCGGTTGACGTTATCCTCCGGACCTACAACCATAATCTTATCGCCCACGTGGAAGTGGTGGTTGCGGCTTGCGAAGAGGTCCATGCCCTGACGGGTGATGCGTGTTACGTTGACACCATAGACACTTGAGAAATGCATCTTGCCGAGAGTCTTACCGTTCATCGATGTGTTTGTTACTATGATTCGGCGTGAAACCATCGGCTGCTTTTGGTCGTCCTCTATCCATTCTGCCTCAATCTCCGGACCGATGAATGCCTTTATGGCTTCAGCATCGGCTTCAGCGCACACAATCAGGACTTCATCGTCCATCTCGAACACTGTGTTGCGGTTCGGAATGGACACAATGCCCTCGTGGCGGACACGCGTACAGACAATGTCGCGGTTTAAGAACTCGGATATTTGCATGAGGTTGCGGCCTGTAATGTATGAATTCGCAACGCGTAAGTGCATTGTATGTGGCTTGGCGTGCGGGTTTTCAGCCTCCGCATCGCTCAGTTGCTCTTCCTCTTCCTCGAAGTCTACGTGGCATAAGTACTTTATTGCCAGTGTCGCACCAATGATACCGAGCACACCGAGAGGGTATGCACAGGCATAACCGGACGCGATTGTCGGTGCGGAACCGTTGCTGAATACAGACGAAAGAGCCTCGTTTGCGGCACCAAGTCCCGGCGTATTCGTTACGGCACCATAGAGAGTACCTACCATCATCGGCAGATTATTGACATTGGATGTGTCGAAGAACAGATAGTAGCAAGCAAACATCACGCCGATATTCAGCAGAACGGCAAGGATGGAAAGCATATTCAGTTTTATGCCGGCCTTGCCGAAGCTCTCGAAAAAGCCCGGGCCTACTTGCAGACCAATCATGAATACGAACAAAATCAGACCGAAATCTTGCAGGAACGTGAGTGTTGCCGTCGGGCCTGTGAAGCCGATATGTCCGGCAACGATGCCTGCGAAGAGCACGAATGTTACTCCGAGCGAGATTCCGCCAATCTTGATTTTTCCCAAATAGACACCTACCGCAATCACGATAGAGTAGAGTAGCACGATATGGGCTACTGAGTCTTGAGTTGTGAATAAATTAATAAGCCAATCCATAATAAGTTAAATAATTGGCTGCAAAGTTACTAAAAATTAAAAGAATATAGTAAGAACTTACTCGTTTTGTTGAATAAATAATGTATTTCTTATCTTTATTCGGATGTCGGAAGTATTATAAATACGGGCTTGTATAATAATTAAGACGGACTTGCTGGACAACTTTTATCATGCAAATCCGTCTTAATCATGAATCTAATATTGTCTTAAAGCCGCGAGAAGCTCGTCGTTCTCGCTCTTGCTGCCTATTGTTATGCGCAGGCAGTTGGCGCAAAGTTCCACACGATGGCGGTTTCTCACAATGATGCCTTTATCCACCAAGTAGCTGTAAATGGTAGGTGCGTCGGTCATCTTGGCAAGGAAGAAGTTGGCGTTTGTGGGATATACTCGCTCGCAGATAGGCAAATCCATGAATGCCGACATCATTCTTGTGCGCTCCTGGTTGATGAGGCGAATCCAATCCCCAACCTCAAAACGCTGTTTCAGTATCTTCAGCGCCTGCTCTTGCGTAAGCAGGTTTACGTTATAAGGATACTTCACCTTATTAAATAAGTCGATAATCTTCTTGCCGGCGAATGCCATTCCGAGTCTTATTGCCGCGCTTCCCCACGCCTTGCTGAATGTGTTGAGCACGATAAGGTTAGGATGTTTATCGAGTTCGAGGCGGAAAGGTCTCTCTTGTGAGAAGTCGGAGTAAGCCTCGTCCACGATGACTATGCCGCCGAATCCTTTCAGGACCTTCTCTATCTCCTCGCGGTTGAGGTTGTTGCCCGTCGGGTTGTTGGGTGAGCAGAGCCAAATCAGTTTTGTATTATCATCGCAGGCATCGAGCAGTTTGGCTGCGTTGAGTTTGAAACCTTCGTCGAGCAGCACCGTGCGGTATTCCACATCGTTGATGTCGGCGCATACCTTATACATTCCGTATGTCGGTCCGATAGCCACGGCATTATCCTTTCCCGGTGTGCAGAAAATGCGATAGGGCAGGTCGATGGCCTCGTCCGAGCCGTTACCCAAGAAGATTTGTTCGATGCCCACCCCCTTAATCTTGGCCAATTCCTTTTTCAGTTCAATTTGCAACGGATCCGGATAGCGGTTGAACGGCTTGTTGTAAGGACACTCGTTGGCATCGAGAAACACGTGAGCCTCGTGTCCGCTATATTCGTTGCGTGCGCTGCTGTATGGCGAAAGAGCCTGTATGTTGGGACGGATAAGTTCGTTTAATGGTTTCATAATCCGATGATTGGAATTTACTTGTTTATCTCTTCTATTCTTACGGTCATGGCATTCTTGTGTGCATCGAGCTGTTCGTTGGCAGCCATTACCTCCACAGCGTGGCCTATGCTGCGTATTCCATCCTCTGTGAGATGCTGGAATGTGATTTTGCGGTTATAGCTGTCGAGGTTCACCCCGCTATATTCCAACGCGAAGCTGTGCGTCGGCAGGGTGTGGTTTGTGCCGCTTGCATAGTCGCCCGCACTCTCGCAAGCGTATTTTCCGAGGAACACCGAGCCGGCGTTTACCACCTTTCCTGCAAGCACTTCATAGTCATCGGTAGCTATGATAAGATGTTCGGGCGCATAGGCGTTGCTCAGTTCCATCGCCTCATCGCTGTCTTTTACGAGTACCATCGTAGAGTTTTCAAGCGTCTTGGCTGCAATCTCCTTGCGCGGAAGCAGGTCTAACTGTCTTTCCACCTCGCTTTGAACCTTCGCAATCATCTCTTCCGAAGTTGAAATCAAGAATACCTGCGAGTCGATACCGTGCTCGGCCTGACTCAAGAGGTCGGCAGCCACGAACGTAGCGTTGCTGTTTGCATCGGCAATGACGCACACTTCCGACGGACCAGCAGGCATATCTATCGCCACATCGTGCAGGCTGACCTGTTGCTTGGCCGCCATGACATACTGGTTGCCCGGTCCGAAAATCTTGTAGACCTTCGGAACGCTTTCTGTTCCGTAGGCCATAGCACCTATCGCCTGTACTCCTCCGGTCTTGAAGATTCGGTTCACACCGGCAATCTTGGCCGCAACGAGAATCGCCGGGTTCACTTTGCCCTCCTTGTTTGGCGGTGTGCACAGCACAATCTCCTTGCATCCGGCAATCTTAGCCGGGGTGGCAAGCATCAGTACCGTGGAAAACAGCGGAGCCGTTCCCCCCGGAATATACAGGCCAACCTTCTCTATCGGCACGCTTTTCTGCCAGCAAGTAACACCTTTCGCCGTCTCAATCTTCTTGCTTTCAAACTGTTGCGAGGCATGAAACTTATAGATATTGTCGTGGGCAAGTACGAGCGCGTCGTGCAAATCCTTGTTGACAAGATTGCAAGCCTCCTCTATTTCCTGCTCGGTTACGGCAAGGGAGGAGAGGCTGGCATGGTCGAACTTCGCCTCATAGCGTATCACGGCCTCGTCGCCATGACACTTAACGTCTTCGAGAATGCCCGATACGGTGGCGTTCAACTGCGAAACATCCAAGTGAGGACGCTCCACGATGGATGCCCACTCGGCCTTTTCCGGATACCTTATAATATTCATGCTGTCTTATTCTGATGCAAGAAGCGGGTCTTGCGTTATAAAATCATCTTTTCTATCGGGGTTACAAGAATACCCTGCGCACCCATTTCTTTCAGTTTACCGATTATTTCCCAGAAGCGTTTCTGGTCGAGCACCGTGTGGATGGAACACCATTCCTCGTCGGCAAGCGGTATGATTGTCGGACTCTTCAAGCCAGGCAGTACATTGATAATCTCTTGCAGTCTTGCCTTTGGAGCGTTCATCCGTACATATTTCTTGTCCTCAGCCTGCTTCACAGCCTCGAAACGGAACAGAATCTCATTCAGAATCTGATGCTTCTCCTCATTCATGCGCCAGTTGCCGATGAGCAGAGCCTCGCTGTTCATGACCACCTCAACCTCGGAAAGATTGTTGCTCACGAGCGTAGACCCTGAACTTACGATGTCGAAAATACCATCGGCGAGACCTATTCCCGGACTGATTTCAACACTACCGTTGATTACATGGATGTCGGCCTTGATGTTATTCTTGTTCATAAACGAACGCAAGATGTTCGGATATGATGTGGCGATTTTCTTGTCGTTGAACCAGTTTAATCCTGAATAGTTGATTTTCTTTGGAATAGCCAGCGACAGACGGCACTTGCTGAAGCCGAGACGAGAGATTATCTGTGCGTCTTCGCCACGTTCTACAAACTCGTTTTCGCCAACAACGCCTATGTCGGCAACACCGTTTGCCACGCTCTGTGGAATATCATCATCCCGTAGATACAACACTTCGAGCGGGAAGTTTGAAGACTGGACGAGGAGCGTTCTCTTGCTCGACGGCACTTTGATGTCTGCCTCTGCGAGCAGGTTCATGGTGTCGTCGTAGAGACGGCCTTTTGACTGTACTGCTATACGTAACATAGTTTTAATATCATTAAAAATGTTCGGCAAAAGTACTCATTTTCTTTCTATTGTCCAAGAATTGTTATACTTTTGTATCTGAATTATGCAATTACTGAATAAAAACTATATTTTTATAACAATCATGTCGCTTGTCATGCTTGCCTGTGTCGACAAGCGGAAGCCTGAGGTTACGCCCTGGGGCACCGTTGTGGGCGAAGAGCAGCAGGCCGGCAACGGCAAGTATTCTCTCGATGATATTATCGGTTCGGGAGAGATGATTGCCCTTACTATTTCCGGTCCCGACACCTATTATGATTATCACGGCCACGGTATGGGTGTGCAGTATATGATGTGTGAGAATTTCGCGCGAGAGATAGGCGTTACGCTGCGTGTGGAACTGTGTAAGGACAGTGCGGAGATGGTGCGCAAGCTGAAAGAAGGCTACGGCGACGTGGTTGCGGTGATGCTGCCGAAAGGCTCAAAAGCCGATAAGGGATTGCGCTACTGTGGTGCTTCGGACAAGAATCGTAACATCCAGTGGGCTGTTGCCAAAGACAATGTGTCGCTGGCCGAGGCCTTAGACAAATGGTATCGGCCCGAAATGCCAGAGCAGACGCGCAAACGTGAGGATTATCTCTTGTCGGCAGCGAGCGTTACGCGCCGTGTCTACGCACCGGTTCTCGATAAAAGCCGGGGCATAATGTCCAATTATGACACTTATTTCCGCCAATATGCGCCTGTCGCGGGTGTTGATTGGCATTTGCTCGCAGCCCAATGCTATCAGGAGTCGTGCTTCGATTCTCAGGCAAGGTCATGGGCAGGAGCGTGCGGACTGATGCAGCTTATGCCGTCGACGGCCGCCCGTTTCGGTCTGTCGCGAGAGGAAATATTCCATCCTGAGAAGAATATTGCGGTGGGCGCACGCTTCATGGGCAGCTTAATGCAGTCGTTCCGCGATGTGCCCAACAACTACGAGCGCATCAATTTTGCCCTTGCCGCATATAATGCCGGTCCTGGTCATGTGCGCGATGCGATGGCTTTGGCCCGCAAGAACGGCGAAAGCCCTTACAGTTGGGCGGTTGTCTCGCAGTATGTCTTGCTACTTAGCAGTCCGGAATATTATCAGGACCCGGTTGTGAAGCATGGTTATATGCGCGGTTCGGAAACAGTTAACTATGTTTCGAGCATCCGCCGGCGATACGGTTATTGATTTTCCACTCTTTTAATTATAATCATCAAGAGGATGCATCAGTATTTGGATACACCCTCTTGAATCTATATTTGCGATTTGCGAAAGCTCATCAATGAATTACGGTCGGCAAATAACAGCAAACTTTTCTACGTGTTTATCCGACAATCAAATAGTTAAGAATCTTTACAAATATCTCTCGAAAACTCGATGTATTTTCATTCAAAACTTTATTCGCTCTCAAAAACGCGAAAATAGGACTTTTTAGACGGTTTTGAGCTAAAGTGTTGATAATGAGAGACTTATTTTGTTTTGAGATAAAAAAGACCGTTTTAGGAGGCGTTTTAGGCCTCGTTACATTGCAACGGAGGCTCCGTTAGACGCCAAAAGTGGCACTTTTGGGCTGCAAAACCTATCCCGTTGCACTCCAAAACGGCCTAAAACGGAGTCTAAAAGTGCCACTTTTGAAAGCTAACAAACGTTAAATCGGGTAAAAACTGCATTTTCCGGTGTTTTCCGAGACGCAAAATTTTGATAAAAAAACACTCCGATTTTCTCTAACGGAGGCACTTTTGGAATTTTGAGTTACGAATTTTGAGTTTGGAGTTGAGATTTTTGAGGTCGAAAAACGGTTGAAAATGAGTAACGGAGCCTATATTTAACATTCGTTAGCTCAAGAGAACCGTTTTTCTTTTGTAAAGATTTTTCCAACGAAAGTGCTTACGGATTCATCCGATAATTCCTTTCATTTCTTTCCTCTTTTTCTCCCGTCAGGGGATAGGGGGATTACAACATTCCTTTTGTTGACGGCAACTCGTAGTGGTAGATGTCGCGTGCGACTGCCATTTTCAGACTGCGTGCGAGAGCCTTGAATATCCCTTCGATTTTGTGATGCTCGTTATCGCCCTCCGCTTTGATGTTGAGGTTCATCTTGGCGGCATCGCTTAAACTCTTGAAGAAGTGGAGGAACATCTCCGTAGGCATCTCACCAATCTTCTCACGCTTGAACTCTGCATCCCAAACTAACCACGGACGGCCACCGAAATCCAGCGCCACCTGACATAGACAGTCGTCCATCGGCAAGGTGTAGCCATAGCGCTCGATGCCGCGTTTGCTGCCAAGTGCCGAGTAGATGCATTCGCCCAACGCAATCGCTGTGTCTTCTATTGTGTGATGCTCGTCTACGTGCAGGTCGCCTTTGGTGTGAATTGTGAGGTCCATCATGCCGTGCTTGCCAATCTGCTCGAGCATGTGGTCGAAGAATCCCAAGCCTGTCGAGATGTCGCACTTGCCCGTTCCGTCGAGGTTTAGCTTTATATGGATGTCGGTTTCTTTGGTTGTGCGCGTAACCTCAGCTATGCGTTCACCGGCAAAGAGTATCTCGGCAATCTTGTCCCAAGTCATTCCGTCCTTGCCGAGGATGAGAGCCTTGCAACCCAAATTGTCGGCCAACTGGCGGTCGGTGTCGCGGTCGCCTATGACATAACTGTTGGCAAGGTCGTATGCCTCGTTGTCGATATATTCTTTAAGCATACCCGTTCCCGGCTTGCGGTTGGGATGATTATCCTCCGGGAAATGGCGGTCGATGAGTTGTTCATCGAATGTTACTCCCTCGCTTTCGAGAGTTTGCAGTATGAAATTATGTACGGGCCAGAACGTTTCTTCGGGGAACGAAGCGGTTCCGAGGCCGTCCTGATTGCTCACCATGACAAATTTGAAGTCGAGGTTCTTGCGGATGAAAGCAAGATTGCGGAAAACTCCCTTCGTGAATTTCAACTTCCCGAATGCGTCAATCTGTTCGTCTGCCGGCTCTTCGATGAGAGTTCCGTCTCTGTCGATGAATAATACGCGTGTCTGTTTCATTTTTTTATAGTTCTTCTTCTAAATTCATTACAAGTTATTGCCGTTGCTATTGCTACGTTGAGGCTGTCGGCGGTCTTTCTTCCTTGCGGGTAGTTGGGTATCAGCAACCGCCTGTTTATGCGCTGCCTTATCTCCTCCGATATACCGTTTCCCTCGTTTCCCATTACGATTATGCCCCCTTCTGTGAGTTCTTCTTCGTAGATGTTCTTGCCGTCGAGCAATGTGCCATAGACAGGAATGCCTGCGGGAAGAGTGTCGAAGAATTGTCGCAGGTCGGTGTAGGTGATGATTACACGTGCGATGCTGCCCATTGTGGCCTGCACGGTCTTGGGATTGAAAGCGTCGGCGGTGTCGGTGGAGCAAAATATCTGATTGATTCCGAACCAGTCGGCGATGCGGATTATCGTGCCGAGGTTGCCTGGGTCCTGCACCCCGTCTAAGGCAATACAAAGTGATTGCGGGTCGGGAGTGTGGAGGGCTGATGTGTTGGGTATCTCGAATACGCCCAATACGTCTTGCGGATGTTGCAGAAAACTGACCTTGCGCAGTTCGTCATCGCTTACTTCAATGACCTCTTCTGCCGCAAGGTGACGTTTGGAAAAATATTGATTGGTGCATACAAGCAACTTCGCTTTGTAGCCGGCTTCAAGCAGGTCGCCTACGACCTTAGGCCCTTCTGCTACGAAAAGCCCTTCTTCTCGCCGCCGCTTTTTCTGTTCCAATGAGCGAATGAGCTTTATTTTGTTCTTGGATAACATAAAAAAACGGTTGTGCTATTACCAGAGTTGTATCTTGTATGCGACGGTAACGTTGAGCATATTGTTGCGTGCATTGTCGAGGAAATTCTTGGAATCCTGGCTTGCTGCAACACTCTTAACGAAGAAATTGTATCTGACATCGGCCTGCCATTGCTTCCATTCGTATGATGCGCCGATGGGAATGGCAAGATCTCCATGATGCAAATCATCGTAAATGTCGTATTTATTGCCTCCGACTTTACCTTTGGCATTGAACAGACGTGCCAAATGCAGACCGCTATATACGCTCAGCGGACGCTCTTTCACGGGATACCAGCGGCATAGATATGTGGTGTTTATATAGTCGAGAGAGAAGTCATACTCCCTATATCCGGCCGTGGGGGATGAGTGTGGCAGGTCGTTTGCGCCTTGATGGGAATATGACAATTCCATATCGACGGCGAGATTGGGCAGAATGAAGACTTCCATATATGCACCTGCGTTGACGCCAAATGCTAATTTGCAGTTAGTCGAAGTGAGATTAGACACTGCAAGTCCTATTTTGGGAGCGACATACAGGTCCCACGGAGTGTGAATGCCAGTGGGATGGGCATCCTGATCAATGAGCTTTATCGTGTTCTTGACACCGCTTTTTATCTTACTTGCGAGACTTTGACCGTTTGCTGCCGTAATCAGCAACGCAAAGATTATTAGTGTGAATATCCTTTTCATATTTTATAGTGCTTGCTTTAGAATTGCCACCATTTTTTCTTCTTGCTCTTTTCCGCGTATTCGGAATAGCCGTAATCTCCAGTATAGGCATTTCGGGAGAACGGTTTGCCGCTTTTAATCATTTGATATATCTCTCCCCATTCGGGAAGTCCGCCTATCTGCCGGTCGTCAATGAACAAATCAACTTTCAACTTGCGTGAGAAATGGTTGTTGTTTCTTGTTCCGTCCTCTTCGGGATAGTCTTTGTTTACCGCGTAGAACTCCACTCCGCGCTCGCGACACCACTCAACAGCCTCATCAAGGAGCCGTCCTTCGCGCACGCTCCACATTATAAGCCGGTGGTGGTCCTTTATCAACATTTTCAGAGTCTCAATGGCAAAGGGTCTTTCTTCGCCTATTTCCGGATATTTGTGTTCTACAATTGTTCCGTCGAAATCTACTGCTATCGTCATCGGGTGGATAATTTTATAAATAAAGAGACCATGTCTGTCATTAAGATGACATAGTCTCTTCGCTTGATTTTGTTTTGCTTATATTAACGTTTTATAGAGTCATCGTCCTTGTTGCCGTAATGGCTGTTTGCGTAATTGCCGTAGTTTCCATAATTTCCGTAATTGCCATAATGGTTGCGGCCAAACTTACCGTACTTGCCATACTTGCCGTAGCCATACATATAGCCGTACTTCTTCTTCGACATATCAATGCCGTTGATGACGATGGAAACTTTTGGAAGTTTCTTTTCTTTGGCAATCTCATTGATAATCGACAGACTTGCTTTCGGTGTGTGGTCTGCACGGCAAATATAAACTGTGGCGTCAGCAACCCGGCCGATATGGAATGTGTCTGTTACCAGACCGATAGGAGCCGTATCAACAAGGATGTAGTCATAATGTTCTCTCAGGTGATTGAAGATTATGTCAAGGCTCTTGTTGGTCAGAAGCTCTGTCGGGTTCGGCGGAATAGGGCCAGCCATGAGCAATTCGAGGTTGTCATTTATTCCGGAAGGAACTATCTGAGCCTTGATTTCATCGTATGTAGGATTGGACTTAACAAGCAACGAAGAGATTCCGTGCGTATGGTCGTGTCTTTCAAAGAGCTCGGAAAGACGCGGCTTGCGAATGTCAAGACCTACAATGAGTACTTTCTTGTTGAGGAGTGCGAAACTGACGGCAAGGTTGGCGCAGTTGAACGTCTTTCCCTCGCCAGAGTCTCCGGAAGTGAATATGACAACCTTTTGGCCCTCGGAAAGAATAAATTGCAGGTTTGTTCGGATAGAACGGAAGATTTCTTCTATCTGATTGTTCTTGTTTGCTTGCACTACGATGTTCGCCTTTGTCTTTGCATTCTCGCTGGCAATGGCTACGTCTCCGATAATTGGAAGATTCGTAAGTTTTACGACATCGTCATGTCCTTCAATCTTATAGCGCATGAAGCGTATTAAGAAGATGAATATTGCGGGGATGGCGATGCCGGCAAGTAAGCCCATTAAATAAATGTTTGTTGATTTCGGGGATACTTGACCGCCAAATTGTGGCTCGTCAATCATCTTACCCTTATCTGCTGTGGCCGCAAGAGAGATTGAGTTCTCCTCACGCTTTTGCAGAAGTATTAGGTAAAGGCTTGACTTCACTTCCTGCTGACGGCCAATCTGTGTGAGCATACGTTCTTGTTCCGGTGTCTCGGCTATCTCGGTGTTGAACTTCTGGTACTCTGAATAGATAGCATCACGCTGTATTTCCAGATTCCTCCGTGTCTGTTTGATTGCACGGCCGATGTTTTCCGTAAGTTCGGTAAGCTGCTCTGTGATAGGTTCCACTACCGGAGAGTTCTCGGAAGCACTGCGTAACAAGCGGTTTCTTTCGAGTACAAGTTCGTTATACTTGCTGATAAGCTGTACGCTTGACGGGTCGGTAAGCCCGATATTGGACGGCAATATCTGGAAAGCCCGCTTCGATTCAAACATGAAATCTACTACGCTGTTCAATAAAGCAATCTGAGTCTCGATCTCAGTAAGTTGCTTAGATGTCGCGTCTTGGTTTGAGAGAGACCTTGTAGCGTTGAGTTTCAACTCTACCATATTGTTCTTTTGCTTGTAGTTCTCAAGGTCTCCTTCAGTCGCACCAAGCTCTGTGTTGATTTTCTCCAAGCGCTTGTTGATGAATTTCTCGGTCTGTAAGGCTACGGTATTCTTGTCTTCGTTGGCTTGAAGGTTATAGACAGTCAAGAGCCGGTTGAGATAATCTATTGCTCTTTGGGGAACTTCATCGGTAAGAACAAGTTGTGCAATGGTTGTGGTCTTTGATGTCGGAGTGATAGCCAAAGCACCGGTGTACTTATATGCTTGTGATTGTGGAGATTTAATGACTACATTTTCAACATCTCCCTCTTTCAGAATATATTTCTCGTTAGCTGAGAATGTAAGTATTCCGGCACGTGTATATACTGTTGCCGGTAAAGAATTAAATTTCTTTGATATTGTAAATGGACCCTCAGACGAATTTTCTGTTATCGGAACATAGTAGGTTCCGTTTATCTCATACTGTGAACCTTTGCGCGTAATAGTGAGCGTTATGGGCGCGTTAAGCTGATTAAGATGCGTGGCATCGATGTCGACAGTTATCGGCTGCTTCTTATATACGATGTGGTCCTTTATCTTTCCTTCCATAGTATAGTTCACGTACAGCTTTAAATCTTTCACAGCACGTGTGGCAAGACTATGAGAATGAAGAATCTCAATTTCGTTGTCGAAACCTGTCGAGTTGGATATTATACCCAAATCAGACATATTTCCTAATGAACCGCCACGATACCCACCTCTGCTTTCTTCCTTTACAAGGAACTTTGCATAGGCCTGATATATCGGAGTAGTGTATCTTAGGTATGTATATGAAATACCGATACATACGATAATTGATAGTAGGAACCAGGGCCAATTTAAGACGACAGCCTGATAAATTGTCTGGAAATTCAAGGAAGGACCTTCATTTTCTTCACCCGTAGTTTCTATTTCCAAGTTCTTGTTTACGTCCATTTTTTAATCTATATTTATTTGTTTCTATTTGTATTAAAACTCTTTGTTTATTAATTTGAGAAGATACTTGCCGTAATCGTTCTTGCTCATCGGCATGGCTATCATCTCAAGCTGCTCCGCATTAATCCATCCGCGTTTGTATGCGATTTCTTCAAGACACGCAATCTTAAGTCCTTGACGTTTCTCTATGACCTCGATGAATGTGCTTGCTTCCGACAGACTGTCGTGCGTACCGGTGTCGAGCCATGCGAAACCACGCTGTAAGGTCTGCACCATGAGGCTGCTTCTTTTTAGATATTCTTGATTGACGGTCGTGATTTCTAATTCTCCGCGTGCGCTGGGCTTAATATTTTTTGCAATCTCCACTACGCTGTTTGGATAGAAATATAGTCCCACGACTGCATAATTGCTTTTCGGATGTGCCGGTTTCTCTTCGATACTGAGGCAGTTTCCGTCTTTGTCGAACTCGGCCACACCATATCTTTCCGGATCATTCACGTAATATCCGAATACAGAAGCCTTTCCTTCTTTTTCGCATACTTCTACGCTTTTACGCAACTGACTCGAAAAACCGGAGCCATAAAATATGTTGTCGCCTAATACCAGGCATACACTATCATCGCCGATAAACTCTTCTCCGATGATAAACGCCTGTGCGAGACCATCAGGTGATGGCTGTTCCGCATATTCGAATCTGACACCAAACTCATCTCCGTTGCCAAGAAGGCGACGAAAACCGGGGAGATCGTGAGGCGTGGATATAATAAGTATCTCCCTTATCCCTGCAAGCATAAGTACAGAGATAGGATAATAAATCATAGGTTTGTCGAAAATTGGAATAAGTTGCTTGCTTATTCCTTTCGTTATCGGGTAGAGGCGTGTGCCGGAACCTCCTGCTAAAACAATACCTTTCATATTATAGTGTTCTTTATTCTCCTTTTGTTCGGATGATTAATATGCGTTCTTATCTTTCTTTATTATAGAGATGGCGGTTTGGAATATTATCTTAATATCAAGCCAAAGGCTCCAATTCTCAATATACCAGATATCTCTTTTGATGCGTTCCTCCATCTGCCACAGTTCCTTTGTCTCGCCGCGGAAACCCGTAACCTGTGCATATCCCGTTATTCCCGGCTTGGAGAAGTGGCGCACCATATACTTATCTATAAGGTCGGAATATACTTTCGTGTGATAGAGCATGTGCGGACGTGGCCCTACGATGCTCATATCACCGCGCAATACATTGAAGAACTGCGGAAGCTCATCCACGTTTGACTTGCGCATGAAGTTGCCGAAAGGAAATTTGCGCGGGTCGTTTTTCGTGGCTTGAACAGTGTCCGAGCCGTTGTTCACGTGCATTGAGCGGAACTTGATGCACTTGAATGTCTTGCCGTTAAATCCCGTTCTCTCTTGAGAAAAAAATATTGGGCCGGGACTTTGCAGCTTTATAATTATAGCGATAATAGGAATAAACGGCAGGAGGACAAGGCAAACAATTGATGAGAAAACAACGTCAAAGATTCGTTTTATGAACATATTGGTTGTGTTCTCTAACGGAGTCTTGTGGCTCGTGTATAGTGTGAAATCGCCTAAGCGCTCAGAGCTGAGTCCTAAGTTGATGGAACCCAATATCCTCGGAACGTAATAGAAGTGGATAATATTTTTATCGCAATATTTCATGATGCTGTGTAGTAATGTCGTTTCATCATGTGAAATACTGCAAAATATCTCGTCAGGATGACTATCTCCCGGCCTCTTGCCGCTCGTAATCATATATAAGTCTTCAAGGCTGCCAAGTTTTTTCATGCTCTTCGGGCCGTCCTCTATCGTTCCGTTGCTATAATACCCAATCGGATTATATCCTAATGTCTGATTGTTTGTCAGTTCTTTATATACCATGACATTTGCTGGGTCATTCCCAACAAATATGATGTTCCTTGTATTTCCTCCACGTTTCCTGTACCATTCCAATGTTAAGCGTTCTATACCTCTGGCCAATAATATTGTACAGAAAAGTATACTGGAATGTATTAATATAGCGTTAAACAATCCTCCACTATCGAATAGCATCCGGAATATGATGTATGATAAAAGCGATTGAATGAGGGTGAGCTTGAAAATGCGTGTGATTACCCTTACCAGATTAAAATAGCGGAGATGTATAATCGGCGGTATGAGAAATTCAGCAATAACCATAGACGTATTGCATATAAGCATATACACCTTAATCCTCTCGTCTATTTTATCCGAAAAGCCCGGCAAAAGCAACGCCAAATAGTATATGATTACATTCAGGATGATGAAATCTCCCAATATAATCAGTCCTTGAAATAAAGAATTGCTGTTGCGATTCCTTATTGGTTTGTCGCTTGAGTTCTGCATTCCTTAATAGTTTAAGAGATAATTAATGCTGGTTTTGCCCTGTGTTATTAATTAATGTCGAAATGTCATTCGTGATACTCCGAAAATGCATATTATTTTGCAAAGGTAAGTAAAATATTTGGTAGATGTGTGTGATTCGTATATTTTTTATTAAACTTTTTTCTTGTTATATTTGAAAAATTGTAATTTTGTAACCTGAAATAAGGCCTTTTGGCTTTTTGTATTAATTAAAACATTTAATATTTATATGGGATTTATAGACAAAATATTCGGGAAAAAGGCCGACGGAATGCAGAAAGCAGGCGGCATGGAAGACTATATGACACTTGTTAGAGTATATTTCCAGGCCACATTAGCTGCTCGCTTGGGAATTACTAATCTGGCAATGTTGCCGGACTTGCGTGTCTTCAAGTCGACGCTTCACGTTCCTACGGTAAACAATAAACTTGGTGTCGGCGAGAAAACGCGCTGTAAGAAGATGCTGAAAGAGCTGTATAAGACCGACGACAACTTTTTCGACGAGATTGATTTGAGTATTAAGAAGAATTGCAGAAAGTTGCAGGACGTGCAGCCGTATCTGATACAATTTCAGGGTTTTACACAAGATTTGATGATGCTTCTTGGCAACCTTATGAAGTTTAAGCTCCGCGTTCCGGGATTCTTCAAGAAGGCTATCTATGTCATGACAGAGAAGACCGTGAACGACATCTTTACTAAAAACGATTTCTCCGACGCGGCGGTCATTAAATCGGTGATGGCCGTGCGCCAGTACGACAAGCGACTCGGCTTTTCTCAGAAGTGGGTTACAGACTTCGTATATCAAGTCGTGATGCTCGCAAAGAAGGAGCCGAAGCCTGCGAACGACGCAAAATAATTGACAATTAATTTGGTAATGTCAGATTATTAAATTATTTTTGTAGTCAAAATACGATAAGTGTATGAATGCGAATGAGAAAACTCTAAACACGTTTGCTACCAGAGTGAGGCAGATGATACTCCGATTCAACGACATGAAGAAGGAGAATGATGACCTGTACACGATGATAGACGAGCGCGACGCGGAGATTAAGAAGCTGCAAAAACAGTTGGCTCAGGCGCAGACAGACTACAACTCGTTGAAGATGGCGAAGATGATTGAGATTACCGATGGCGATATGGAAGGCGCCCGGAAACGGTTGTCTAAGCTGATACGTGATGTGAACAAATGCATAACTCTCTTAAGTGAGAAATAACGAGAATGGCTGAAGAAAAACAACATATAAGGTTGCACGTCTATGATACGGATATGTCCGCGTATATTATGCGCGAGGAGGAAAAATTGTATCGTGATGCCGCAAAACTTATTACGGACAAAATCAATAATTACGCAGGCCGTTTCAAGGGGCGCAAAAGCGAAAAGGAGCTTCTATATATGGCTCTTATAGATATTGCGCTGAACTATGAACGGGAATTGTCGCGTAATGACACAGCTCCTTTTTATGATATTCTCGGTAAACTCACTTCTGAGATTGAAGATGCATTGGGAAGTGATAAAGAGAATAAACAACTAAAATAATAAATTAATGGATATAACAATAATCGTCGCCATAGCGTGCCTCGTCGTAGGCGGAGCTGTGGGATACATGATTTTCCGATATGTTATTAACGGAAAATACAAGGAGATGGTGTCTGCTGCCGAAAAAGAAGCGGAGAAGAACGCCGAAGTATTAAAGGAAAAGAAGCTTTTGGAGGTTAAGGAGAAGTTCCTTAACAAGAAAAACGAACTGGAGAAGGAGGTTCAACAGCGCAATCAGAAAATCCAGCAAAACGAGAACCGCCTGAAGCAGCGCGAGATGTCTTTGAACCAGCGTCAGGACGAACTTAACCGCAGCAAGCAGGACATTGATTTGCAGATGCAGCGTATCGACAGTGAGAAGAAGCTGTTGCAGACTAAGCAGGCTGAACTGGAAAAGATGCAGAGCCGTGAGCGCGAGAAGCTCGAAGAGTTGTCGGGACTCAGCGCAGAAGAGGCTAGGAACCGCCTGATAGAGAGCCTTAAGGATGAGGCTAAGACCGATGCCGCAAGCTATATCAACGAAATAATGGACGAGGCCAAGCTGAACGCTAACCAGCAGGCTAAGAAAATCGTTATCCAGACCATACAGCGTGTGGCTACCGAAACAGCGATAGAGAACTCTGTGAGCGTGTTCCACATCGACAATGACGAGGTGAAAGGCCGCATTATTGGCCGTGAAGGCCGCAATATCCGTGCCCTTGAGGCTGCAACGGGTGTGGAAATCGTTGTCGACGACACCCCCGAGGCTATCGTAATCTCTGCTTTCGACCCTGTTCGCCGTGAGGTTTGCCGCCTTGCTCTCCATCAGTTGGTAACTGACGGCCGCATCCACCCTGCACGTATCGAGGAAGTTGTGGCTAAGGTTAAGAAGCAGTTGGATAATGAAATCATCGAGACTGGTAAGCGTACAGCCATCGACCTCGGCATACACGGACTGCATCCGGAACTTATCCGTATCGTCGGTAAGATGAAATATCGCAGCAGTTACGGCCAGAACTTGTTGCAGCACGCACGCGAGACTGCCAATCTTTGTGCCGTAATGGCATCGGAACTCGGACTGAATCCTAAGAAGGCAAAGCGTGCCGGATTGCTTCATGATATAGGTAAGGTGCCTGATGAGGAGAGCGAATTGCCGCACGCATTGTATGGAGCGAAGATTGCCGAGAAGTTCAAAGAGAAGCCGGATATCTGCAATGCCATCGGTGCTCACCACGATGAGATGGAGATGAACACCCTGCTTGCGCCGATTGTGCAGGTCTGCGATGCTATTTCCGGTGCCCGTCCCGGTGCCCGTCGTGAGATTGTCGAGGCTTATATCAAGCGTCTCAACGATCTTGAGGCTATTGCAATGAGTTACCCGGGCGTTACCAAGACCTACGCAATACAGGCAGGACGTGAGTTGCGTGTGATTGTCGGAGCCGACAAAATGGACGATAATGAGACCGAGCAACTCTCGGGCGAGATTGCAACGAAGATACAAAACGAGATGACGTATCCCGGACAGGTTAAGATTACCGTGATTCGCGAGACTCGTAGCGTAGCTTATGCTAAGTAATTGATTGTATTAACAATATCGCAATAAAGGGTTGTAGCAAGTCTGCTGCAACCCTTTTTCTTTGGCTTCGTTTCCCGCTTTATACCTCTTTGTTGGCTCATCTATAAATATGACGCAGTACTTAAGGCTGAAATACTCCAGTACTAAAGCCAAAATACTCGAGTATTTGAGCCTGAATTACTCGAGTACTAAGCCCGAAATACTCCAGTACTAAAGCCGAAATACTCGAGTATTGTGCCACAGTACTATGATTTGCATGACTTTCTCTTTGCGTCGGTTTGTGAGAAATACCTAAAAATGATTATTGCGAATGTCGATTTTTTTTCGTTATTTTGCAGCCGCTTATATATATAATAATGTGTAACGATGAAGAATCAGAAAATGTACGAGTCCGGCGACCGGATGATTTCACTTATTCGCGATAACTACGATTTGTTGCAGGTGTTAGGGCGCTTCGGTATTAATCTCGGCTTTGGCGACAAGACCGTCAGCGAAGTGTGCGAAGGGCAGGGCGTGGACACATACACGTTTCTCGCGATTGTCAATTTCACTATAAATGGGTATCGAGACATCGACGACGACGAGCGCATTTCTCTCTCTACATTATTATATTATCTGAAGTCGAGCCATGAGTATTACCTTAATTTCGAGTTGCCTTTCATTCGAAAGGAACTGACCGGTGCACTCGACGAGAGTGATAATCTTGCGCGACTGATAATTAAGATTTATGATGAATATGCGCTCTTTGTGAATGACCACATGGCGTATGAGGAGAAAAATCTCTTTCCATACGTCGAGTCCTTGCTGAAAGGGGAGGTCGTCGATAATTATGACATCGACACATTCTCGAAGCATCATGACCAGGTTGACTTGAAACTGCGCGAACTGAAAAACATTATCTTGAAGTATTTGCCTTCCGACATACGCCACAACAATCAGCTCACCGCCACATTATATGATATATATAACAGTGAAAACTGGCTGTCGCAGCACGCGGAAATAGAGGATTGCATCTTCGTTCCTGCAATACGCAAGCTCGAAGGAAAGACAAAACAGAAGGATGTCTCGCAGAATATCTCGAATATGCTTAATCAGGCAGCCTGCTCGGATGAGAATCTCAGCGAACGCGAGAAGGATGTTGTCGTGGGCGTTGTGCAGGGAATGTCGAATAAAGAGATAGCCGATCATCTTTTCATTTCTGTCAACACTGTTATCACACATCGCCGCAATATCGCGCGTAAGTTGCAGATACACAGCCCCGCAGGGCTTACCATTTATGCAATAGTTAATAAACTGGTGGATATTTCATCTGTTAAATTATAAAAAAAGCTCTTTTCTGATTTGCTTTTATAACGTAAGATTGCAAAAAAAAGTCTATCTTTGTAATCGTATTTGTAAGCTAAAAAGGAAAAAATAAATTCTGTTTTGACTTTTGAAGTTTTCTAAAATGGGAAACTTTTTAAGAATGAAAGATGAAAAAGTTTTCCAAAAAGGACAATTAAAAGCAATGGAAATTAAGAACTTTACTATTACCAAGCGTGACGGTTCTAAGGACCGTTTCTCTCTTGACAAAATCATGAATGCCATCGTTAAGGCGTTCGACAGTGTGAAACGACCGGCCGACCTGGGTTCTATCTCTAAGATTATCAGCAACCTTGATATTCACGACAATATCAAAGTGGAGGATATTCAGAATCAAGTGGAGGTGTCTTTGATGCGCGAGGGTTATTACGACGTGGCCAAATCGTTCATGATTTACCGCCAGCAACATTCCGAAGACCGCGAGACTTTGTCAAAGTTGGAGTTCCTTGCCGAGTATTGTGAGGCTGCGAATGCCGCTACCGGTTCGAAATATGATGCCAATGCAAACGTGGAGCACAAGAATATCGCTACGCTTATCGGTGAATTGCCTAAGTCGAATTTCATCCGTTTGAATCGCCGTCTGCTTACCGACAGAATCAAAAAGATGTATGGCAAGGAGCTTGCAAATGAGTATGTAGACAAGCTCAACCATCATTTTATATATAAGAATGACGAGACAAGCCTTGCCAACTATTGCGCGTCTATCACGATGTATCCGTGGCTTATCGGCGGAACGACATCCATTGGCGGCAATTCTACGGCTCCGACCAACCTTAAGAGTTTCTGCGGTGGCTTCGTGAATATGGTGTTTATGGTGTCGAGTATGCTTTCCGGAGCTTGCGCAACGCCTGAGTTCCTTATGTATATGAACTATTTCATCGGTCTGGAATATGGTAAGGATTATTATAAGAATGCCGATAAGGTCGTTGATTTGTCATTGAAGCAGCGCACCATAGACAAGATTATCACCGACTGTTTCGAGCAGATTGTCTACTCAATCAACCAGCCTACCGGCGCGCGTAACTATCAGGCGGTGTTCTGGAATGTGGCTTATTACGACAAGTATTATTTTGAAAGCATCTTCGGAAACTTCTATTTCCCGGACGGAAGTCAGCCCGATTGGAATAGTCTGTCGTGGCTCCAGAAGCGTTTCATGACATGGTTTAATACCGAGCGCACTAAGGCTGTGCTCACATTCCCGGTAGAGACAATGGCTCTTCTCACCAAAGACGGTGAATGTATGGATAAGGAGTGGGGCGATTTTACAGCCGAGATGTATTCCAAAGGCCATTCTTTCTTTACTTATATGAGTGATAATGCCGATTCTCTCAGCTCTTGCTGTCGCTTGCGCAATGAGATTACCGACAACGGATTCAGCTATACTCTCGGTGCGGGTGGCGTGTCTACTGGTTCAAAGAGTGTGCTTACAGTGAATCTGAACCGTTGCATTCAGTATGCGGTGAACAACAATTTGGATTATAAAGAGTATCTGGGTGAGATCGTAGACTTGTGCCATAAGGTGCAGTTGGCTTATAACGAGAATCTTAAGAACTTGCAGGAACACGGAATGTTGCCGCTGTTTGATGCGGGATATATCAACATCAGCCGTCAGTATCTGACTATCGGTATCAACGGACTTGTTGAGGCTGCCGAGTTCATGGGATTGAAGATAACTCCTAACGATGAGTATCGCGATTTCGTGCAGGGTGTTCTTGGCATAATCGAGAAGTACAATAAGAAGTATCGTTCAAAGGATGTGATGTTCAATTGCGAGATGATTCCGGCAGAGAACGTGGGCGTGAAACACGCTAAGTGGGACCGCGAGGATGGCTATTTCGTTCCCCGTGATTGCTACAACAGCTATTTCTATGTGGTTGAAGACGACTCTTTGAACATTATAGATAAGTTTAAGTTGCACGGCGCACCATATATCGAGCATCTCACCGGAGGCTCGGCGTTGCACATGAACTTGGAGGAGCACCTGAGCAAGCAGCAGTATGCACAGCTCTTGAAGATTGCGGCAAAAGAGGGATGCAACTATTTCACGTTCAACATCCCGAACACAATATGCAATGACTGCGGCACTATCGACAAGCGTTATCTGCATGAATGCCCGCATTGCCATTCAAAGAATGTTGATTATCTGACACGAATAATCGGTTATCTGAAGCGTGTAAGCAACTTCTCGCAGGCAAGACAAGAAGAAGCCGCACGCCGTTATTATGCCACACAGGAGCAGTATGCCGATAAAGCGATGGAGGAAGTTGAGGCATAATGTTGAAGTTCGTAAATACAGGAGTCGTTTTTCAGGAGATACCCGACGAGGTTACTCTTGCGATAAACATATCCAACTGTCCTTGCCATTGTCCCGGTTGCCACAGTAAGTATCTGTGGCAGGACATAGGCGAGCCGCTTACGCCCTTTGCCATCGACCGTTTCATAAAGGAGTTTGGCGGCGACATAACGTGCATCTGCTTTATGGGCGGCGATTCCGAGCCTGAGTATGTGGGCAAGTTGGCGCAATATATTCACAAGGAACACCCCGGTTACAAGGTGGGATGGTACAGTGGGCGCATCCGTATTCCGTCTGTTGTCCGCAAGAGCGACTTCGATTATATCAAGGTAGGCCCTTATATAAAGCATCTCGGTTGCCTGAAAGACCGCACAACAAACCAGCGGCTCTACAAAAAAGCAGTGGGAGATGACTTTACGGACATTACTTCAATGTTCTGGAAAAAATAAGTTTAGATTTATGAATGACAGTCATGGTTGCCCGAAAGTGGCGATTATATATTCAAATACATTAGCGGTAATCGGTCTGAAGCAATTACTTCAGACCGTTATGCCATTAATGGAGATTGATGCTTTCGCCTCGTTGGATGAGCTGGAAGCCGCCGGAGCTGATAATTATTACCATTTCTTTGCTGCGATGTCGGTGGTTTTAGAGCATCGCAAGTTCTTCGAGGCACATCGGATGAAGACCATTGTGCTTACTACCTCGGTCAATTCAAATTCTCGACTGGCCTCTTTCCACAGTCTTTGCATCAGTGTTTCCGAGCCGGAATTGGTCCGTTCGCTTCTCATGCTTGAGCAGAGAGCACACCGCGGAGGCCATAATTTGCCGGCATTGAGCCATAATGAAACTGCCAATGTGTTGTCTTTACGCGAAATAGAAGTGCTTTCGCTAATCGTTCAAGGCTATATCAATAAAGAGATAGCCGACCGCCTGAACATCGGATTGTCTACCGTCGTTACGCATCGGCGTAACATTATGGATAAGTTAGGTATGAGAAGCGTATCCGCCCTTACCATTTATGCGGTTATGAACGGATACGTCGATGTTGATAATATCTGATTAAAGGAATGGCGCGAGCAGATGGGCAAACCATCCTACGAACTTCTTCCACGGCGAACGCCATTCATTCCATTTTTCTTCCGTAAGCAGGAAACTGTCTGCTTTCTGCCTGTCAAACAAATCATTTAATTCTTTTGTCGTGCAAGGGTCGATGATTACGGCATTCTCCTCGTAATCGAATCGCAAGCTGCGGGCATTCAGGTTCGCACTTCCCACGGTGCAGAAGCGTCCGTCAACCATGATAATCTTAGTATGGTGGAAGCCCGGTTCATACATCCACACATTCACCCCGTGCTTCATCAGCTTGTGGGCGTTGTAGAAACCGCAGTCGGGAGTCAGTGGAATATCGCTTTTCACTGACAGCATAACCTCTACTTTCACACCACGTTTCACTGCATTATACAATGCCTTTTTCAGTTTCCTGTTCAGCGTAAAGTATGGGTTTATAAGTTTGATGCTATCCTTTGCATCGTTGATGGCATTCACATAGAACGTCCTGATAATATCGCTTGACACTACAGGCTCACGGTTGATGATTCCTATCTTCTTGTGTCCGGCCGTCTTGCAAGTATCTTCTTTCAGTCCTTTGAAATACTCCACGTCGCCCAATCCCCGATAATATTGTGGCCCGTGGAGTTTTTGTTTGCTCACCTTGTTCCACATTCTGATGAATATACTTTGCAGAGTGTTCACTTCATCACCTTCTATCCGGCAGTGCATATCGTTCCATTCGCCGACCACCTCCGTGCCTTTTATATAATAGTCGGCCACGTTCATGCCGCCGGTATATGCTATCTTGCCGTCTATTATTACTATTTTCCGATGGTCACGGTTGAATACATCGTCTATCCAGGGGAAGCGGACAGGATTGTATTCGTATATCTCAATACCGTTCTTGCGTATCTCGCGTATGTGTTTCTTCTTTAACGGCTGGTTGTTCGAGGCGTTTCCGAACCCGTCGAACAATGCCCTTACCTCAACGCCTTCCTTTGCTTTCTTTCCCAAGATGGTGAAAAGCTCTTTTGCAATGGAGTCGTTGCGGAAGTTGAAGTACTCTAAGTGTACGCTGCTTTTGGCCTGGCGGATGGCGCAAAACAAATCGTCGAACTTCTCCTGACCGTTCATCAGAAGTGTAACCTTATTGTTGTCCGAGAACTTCACGCCCTTTTTCTCCAACTGCTCCACTATCAGCGAGTCGGATGTCTGCGCACGAAGCCCGCCCATACTCATTGAAAGCAAGGTTATGAATAATAATGTCCGTATGGCGTAAGTGCCTGTTCGTCTCTTCTTTTTAGTTTTTGTGTACTTATATATAAATATGTATAAATTCTCCATTGGCATTTATCTTTATAAAACTATGACTATGGGCAGAGTGCCATAATGGCCTTCATACAACCCATAGTCATTATTATGAAAAAATAATTCTCATACCATACACGAATAATGGTCAACGATTCCGAGCAGATGCTTCTCCTCGTCTGTAACCAAAACGGTGTGAATTTTATATTTGTGCATTACCTTTTGTATATCCGAAATCTTTGTTGTCGGCAGCACAGTCTTAGGATTGGTGGTCATAATGTCCGCAACGGTCTTGTCGAAGAACTCAGCCTGCCATTTCTCCATTGCACGGCGGATGTCTCCATCGGTAATCAGTCCGCACACCTTTTTGTCCTCCAGCGACACGCCCAAGCCTAATTTGCCACGGCTTACTTCGATGATAGCCTCACCCAAGTGCATCTCCTGCGGAATTATCGGCAAGTCTTCCGAGCGCATGACATCGGCAGCGGTAGTCAAGAGACGCTTTCCGAGTTCGCCGCCCGGATGGAATTGAGCGAAGTCTTTAGGCTTGAAATCACGCACTTCCATTAGTGCCACCGCGAGAGCGTCGCCCATTACAAGAGCTGCCGTGGTACTGCTTGTCGGTGCAAGGTTCAGCGGACACGCCTCCTTCTTCACCTTCACGGTGATATGAACGGTTGAGTATTTTGCGAGCAATGACTTCGGATTGCCGCTCATACCGATTATCGGAACGTTCATGTGCAGTACCATCGGTATGAATCGCAGCAACTCATCCGTTTGCCCCGAGTTGCTAAGAGCCAAGATTACGTCGTCTTTTGTCATCACACCGAGGTCTCCGTGGAATACGTCGAGAGGGTTGATGAAGAACGACGGAGTGCCGGTAGAGGACAGCGTGGCAGCGATTTTTGCACCGATATGTCCGCTTTTGCCCACACCCGTAACAATAACCTTTCCGTGGCAGTTATACATCATCTCCACAGCCTTGTCGAAATTCTCGTCAAGCTGCGGAATCATGTCGAGCGTAGCCTGTGCTTCGTCTTTGATACATTGTATGGCGTATTCTCTTACGTTTTTCATATTGTTTGCTTATTTTTACGAAATCAGTTTACCAATCAGTTCGTCCAACTTGCTTAGTTCCAGCATATTGGCAGCGTCGCTCATACCTCTGTCCGGGTCGGGATGCACCTCAAAGAAATAGCCCGTTGCACCGAAAGCCTTAGCTGCCAAAGCCATTGACGGCACAAATTTACGGTCGCCGCTTGTCTTGCCGCCTCCTGCACCCGGTCGTTGCACGCTATGAGTGCAGTCCATGACTACTGTCGGCACGATGTCGAGCATATCGTCGATGTTGCGGAAGTCAACCACGAGATTGTTATATCCGAAGCAATTACCGCGTTCCGTCAGCCAAACCTCTTGCGCTCCGGCATCTTTCGCTTTCTCCACCGGATAAATCATATCTTTCCCGCTAAGGAACTGCGCTTTCTTGATGTTCACCACACGCCCAGTCTTAGCCGCAGCCACGAGCAAGTCTGTCTGCCGGCAGAGGAATGCCGGTATCTGAATCACGTCAGCCACCTGTCCCGTAGGCTCAGCCTGATAGCTCTCGTGAATGTCCGTGAGAATGCGCAGGCCGTATTTCTCCTTTACGTCAGCCAGCATTTGCAGTCCTTTTTCGAGTCCCGGACCGCGGAAAGAGTTTATCGAAGTACGGTTAGCCTTGTCGAACGACGCCTTGAAAATAATCTCCGTGCCATATTTCTTGTTCAGCCTTACAAGCTCCTCGGCCACGGTGTTCAGCAGCTCTTGCGATTCAATCACGCATGGTCCGGCTATGATAACTGGTTTCATATACGTTCTTTTATTGATGTTCCGTGCATTTACGCAGGGGGACAACCCTCTGCTCGCATATACATTATAATAATGTGCAAAGGTAATCATACTTTCAAGAACAAGCAAACAAAAGGGGCGTTTTTTGTTTCCTGTAGCTAACTTAGGTTATAATCTTATTCCATTTCATAGCCTAAAAAAGTAAATATTCTTTACAGTTGAAAATCGATTCTTTCGTGCTAACGAACGTTAAATATAGGTCCCGTTGCTTATTCCAGGCCGTTTTTCGACCTCAAAAATCCCAACTCCAAACTCAAAATTCGTAATTCAAAATTCTAAAAGTGCCTCCGTTGGAAAAAATCGGAGCGTTTTTTCGTCAAATTTTGCCGTCTCGGAAAACAGGTGAAAATGCCGTTTTTACCCGATTTAACGTTCGTTAGCTTTCAAAAGTGGCACTTTTAGAGTGCGTTTTAGGCCGT